>JACCYR010000121.1 GCA_013696385.1 Acidobacteriota bacterium | reverse complement strand
TTGCCCAAATGTCAGTTTGAGCGTTGCGCTTGCGGTCAAATGCTTCCGGCGACATATAAAAAGGTGTTCCGGCGGCGTTCTGACTCGCCGAATTTGTTTTCATCACGCGGGATATGCCAAAGTCTGCAAGACGCGGCGTTTCGCCCTGAAGCAAGACGTTTGCGGGCTTGAGGTCTCGGTGAATTATATTTCGTGAGTGCAGAAATTCTAAACCGGAGAGAATACCGATTGTCATTTCGACCGCTTGCTTGATGGAGAGCAACCCGCCCGCTTTGTTTAATAAATCTTCAAGCGAACCGTCAGGCGCATATTCGCTGACGATGACAATTTGCCCGTCGTATTCGTCGGCTTCAATAATTGGCAGCACGTTCGGATGCCCGCTTGCACGTTCCCACAATTCGGCTTCCTGTTTGATTATCTTATGGTCAACTTGTTCATCGAGCGGCAGTTTTACGGCAACTTTTGTCGTAACAAATTTTGTGCGCCGTTCGGCAAGCCAAACCTCACCAAAACCGCCGCGCCCAAGACGTTTGATAAGAAAGTAATTTCCGATTTGCTGTTCTGGGCAAAACATTGAGATTTATTCTAAAGATAAAATTTGTTTGAGGCAAAAGGAAAGCACCCAACTTTGTATTATACTGAATTAAATTTGTATTATACAGATTTTCTATACGCTTTTTTATCCGAGTGTTAATAAAAAATTGACTTTCTCGCATTTTTAGTTTAATTTCCCTGTCAAATAATAATTCCGCATAATTAGCTGAAGGTTGTGCATAAATCAAGCATATTTCACCACTGAGAATCACAAAGTAGGTACAGAGAATCACAGAGACAGATTAAAACTCCGTGTCTGCTCTCTGCGCTTCTCGGTGGTGAAAAAACTGCCGGAAAACAAATGACTTTAATTTGCACACTCTTCAATTAATTAAATGGAATTATTATGATTAAGAAAGTATTACAAAACGCCGCGAAAACTTTTGCGATGAAGCGGACACGCGCCGTGTTTCCTTAACGCTTCAAAATGTGCCTTCGTGCCGTATCCGGCATGTTTTGAAAAACCGTATTTGGGATAGATTCCACCTAATTCACACATTAAATTATCACGATAAACTTTGGCGATGATGGATGCGGCGGCGATTGAAGCGGAAACTGTATCACCTTTGATGATGGCTTTTTGTGGAAGCGGAATTTCTTTGAGTTCGAGAGCGTCAATCAGCAGGAAATCAGCTTTGAGCTGCAGGTTTTCGATGGCAAGTTGCATCGCTTTTTTTGTCGCTTGCAGAATGTTAATGCGGTCAATTTCGTCGGCTTCGACTTGTCCGACAGCGTAGGCTAAAGCCGTTTGCTTGAGTTCTTCGGCGATATGTTCACGTTTTTTCGCCGACAGCTTTTTTGAATCGTTCAAACCTTCGGGTAAAGGTTTGGAAATATCCAAAATGCAAGCCGCCGCGACGACTGCACCCGCCAGACAACCACGCCCGACTTCATCAACTCCGGCGACAAAATTATAGCCGTCGGTAATTGCCTGCCGTTCAAAATTAAGAGAGATTTGCGATTTACGCTTTACGATTTGCGATTGCTTGTTTCTAATGGTTGAAGATAAATTAAGCGTGTTTTTGTCTTCCGTCGTTTTAATCATAAAATCGCAAATCAAACATCTAAAATCGCAAATTTACTTTGCTCTGGCAGCCTTTTCGGCTCTTTTATGCGACCATGTATCGCGTTCCTTAATGCGGGCGGCTTTACCGCGCAAATCCCGCAGATAATAAAGTTTGGCGCGTCGGATTCTACCTCGGCGCGTAACTTCGATGTGGTCAATAACGGTTGCGTGAATCGGAAAAATACGCTCAACGCCAACGCCGAAACTAACCTTGCGAACGGTTACGGTTTCGCGGATGCCGCCGTGTTTACGGGCGATAACCACGCCTTCGTAGGCTTGCAGACGTTCTTTCGCGCCTTCCTGAATCCGAACGTGGACGCGAATGTTGTCGCCCGGCTGGAAATTCGGGATATTGTCTTTTATTTGTAATTGTTCAATATTGTCTAAGCGGTTCATAATTAGTGGTAAGTGATAAGCGGTTAGTGGTAAGTAATTTCTCATTATTCACTATTCACTATCAACTCCTTTCAATAAATCTTTTCTAATCTTTTGTGTTTTCTCTAATGCTTTTTCTTTACGCCATTTTTCGATTTCGGCGTGATTTCCGTTTAATAAAACTTCGGGAACGCGCATTCCGCGAAAATCTGCCGGGCGCGTGTAATGCGGACAATCAAGCAGAGCGTCGGAAAAAGAATCGTTTTCGGCGGACGTTTCGCTGCCAAGGGCGTTTGGCAAAAGCCGCGTAATCGCCTCAACCAAAACTATCGCGGCAGGTTCGCCGCCCGACAAAACGTAATCGCCAATGGAAATTTCTTCACTGACAAGCGCGTCATTTACTCTTTCGTCAACGCCTTCGTAGCGTCCGCAAATCAAAATAATATGCTTTAATTCATCGGCAAATTCCTTTGCCACCGACTGCTTAAAAACGCGACCTTGCGGCGAAAGCAAAATAACTTTTGTGCCGTCGGGATAATTCTCACGCTCACAAGTTCCGATTAAATTTTCAATGGCGGCAAAAATCGGTTGAGCCTGCAAAACCATTCCGTCGCCGCCGCCGAAAGGTCTGTCATCAACCATTCGATGTTTGTCGGAAGCAAAATCGCGCAAATCATGAATGTTTATTTCAACAATATGTGCCAATTTCGCCCGCCGAATTATTCCAAAATCAAAGACCTCTGTAAAAAATTCGGGAAAAATTGTTAAAATGTCTATCGTCATTTGGTCTTAGGTCTTAAGTTTTCGGTCTTTGCTTTTACAAAGACCAAAGACAAAAACCTAAGACCGAAAATCTAAAATTCAAGCAATCCTTTGGGCGCATCAACACGAATCAACTTGTTTTCAACATCAACTTCAACGCAAATCGTTTCGGCAAAAGGAATCAGATATTCTTTTTCCGCGCCTTTGACGACCAGAATTTCCGTGCCGCCGGTTCGCATTAACTCTTGAACTTTACCGAGTTTTTCGCCGCCGAGAGTTTCGACTTGGCAATCTTCTAATTCCCAATCGAAAAATTCATCTTCTTCGAGTTCGACAGCTTCGGTTTCGGGAATGCAGATGTCGCAGTTTCGCCAAGTTTCCGCCGCTTCGATCGAATCAATGCCTTTAAATTTCAAGATGACGCGGTTTTTTTGAAACCAAAACTTTTCGATTTCGAGTTCCGCAGTTTTGCCGTCCGCACAAACCGCGAAAATTCGCTCCAAATTGTCAAATCTTTCAGGAAAATCGGTCAACAAATCGGCAACAAGTTCGCCGCGCAAACCGCGTGCCTTGACCGTTTTCGCAATCGTAACCAAATCTTCGTTCACGGAGTTTTTTTGTAGTTTATTCAACCAAATCTACCACAAACCGCTTGCCATGTTTTTGTCCCGCGAAGAAAAGCAGACTACGAAGGGCTTTTATCGTGCGACCTTCGCGCCCGATGATTCTGCCCATATCGCCTTCGGCAACGCGCACTTGAAAAACGGCTGATTTATCGTGAACAATTTCCGAAACTTCAACCGCATCTTTGTCGCTAACCAAAGCGGTTATAATTTTTTCGACAGCTTCTTTCATAAATTCAGAAAAGCCGGGAAGAATTTAGTTACCGGCAATTTCCGGTTTGAAAGCCGATTTTACTCGCTTGCTTCTAGCTTATTTTCTTCGGTTGGCAATTCTTCTGGTTTGTCTGCTTCAACTGCTTCAGCTTCAACTTTTTCAGCTTCAAGCCTTGCGGCTTCGGCTTTTTCCGCTTCTGCTTTCTCTGCTTCTCTTGCGTCGGCTTCGACTTGCTTTGCTTCGGCTTTTGCTGTTTTTTCCGCTTCCGCCTTGGTTGCTTTGGTCTGCATTGCTTCGGCTTTTTCTTCTTCCGTTTGGAATGGATTATGCTTAATCAAACTCGCCACGGTTTCGGTTGGCTGCGCTCCGACGCTAATCCAATAATTGACGCGCTCGTGATTAAGATTTACTTCCGCCGGATTAGTCATCGGATTATATGTGCCGACGTTTTCCAGATATTTGCCGTCGCGTTTGCTCCGTTTTTCCTTAACTACTACGCGATAGAAAGGTTTTTTCTTCGCGCCCATTCTCATTAAACTTATTCCTAACATAATTTTTAGTGAGGTGATAGGTGATAGATGATAGGTGATAGGTAAAGAATACTCATCACTTATCACTTATCACTTATCACCTTTTCTTCTTGTGTCTTTTCTTTTTCTTTAACCGTTTCGATAAGGAATCTTTTGTTCCTTCGTAATTATTATCAAAATCCTCTTGTTCGCCGTTGCCGCCCATTCCGCCGAGAAGACCGGCTAAACCGCCGCCTCCGCCGCCCATTATTCCGCCGAATCCGCCCATTGCTTTGCCCGCGAGTTTTCCGAAAAGTCCGCCGCGATTCATCTGTTGCATCATCTTTTTCATCTGCTCATATTGGCGGAGAAGTCCGTTGACTTCGGCAATTGTTGAACCTGAACCTTTAGCGATGCGTGTTTTACGGCTGGCATCAATAATTTTATGATTTCTGCGCTCGCCCTTTGTCATCGAATCAATAATAGCTTCGGTGCGCTTCATCTGTCCTTCGACTTCTTCGGATTGTTCGTCGGAAA
>JACCYR010000102.1 GCA_013696385.1 Acidobacteriota bacterium | reverse complement strand
TGTCTGCCGAAATGTTTTTTATAATTAGCGACGGCGATTTCTATCTGAGCGCGTCGGGCTTCCGGCGTTGAGATTAACGGCAGAAAACCGTGCGTCGCCCCGCAAGTGATGATTTCCAAAACGCCTTTGTCTTGAAGTTCGCGGAAGCCGTTTATCAAATTTCGCTGATATTTGTCATTCCATAATTTGAGCGACGCGCCCAAATTATCAACATACATTTTGACGACATCAAAAAATTGCGGCTCGTGGCTGCTTACTCTTTCGAGTTCCTTTTTAGACAATTCGAGCAGATTTTCGAGATGCCGTGTGTAGCGCGTTTCGAGCAGTTTATCCGCTAACATTTCGCACAACGACGGCGAAATGTTCATTGCCAAACGCGGTTTTGCGCCCGACTCGTGCAGATTTTGGAAAATAAAAAGCAGTGGCAGATAAACTTCCGTAATTGCTTCGTAAAACCAATCTTCTTCTAAAAATTCAGGATATTCGGGATGGCGCACAAACGGCAAATGCGCGTGTAAAATTAGGCTGAAATATCCGACGGGCATAGTTCGATTTTGGAATTTAGATTTTGGATTTTGGATTGTTCATTGCGCAGAGTTTTTGCAGAAGCCCGCACATCAGTAAGGGCGAAAATCACACTTACTGACGTGCGTGTTTCCGCATTTCGTTTTTTATCCGTTAACAACAGAGCGCAAAGAGCTAACTGGCGCAAATTTCGGTAAAAACCTTTTTCTCTTTGAAGTTCGCGGAAAGTTTATCAAACTCGCGCCGAAAACCGTCGGCGACAAAAATTCTTCTTCAATTTCACCGGAAAAAACGCCGAAATTTTCCTGCAATGAAGCAAGAGCATTTTCGGCTTTCGCTTTTTCGGGATTCCCCTGCAAAACGGCGAAAAGACTCGCGCCGATTTGCCCGCGCAGATTTTCCAGTGCGTAACCCGAAGCCAGCGCAAGCAGCGCGAACCGAATTTCATCGCCTGCAAAATTTGTTTCCTGTCTGCCGATAAACTGCGAAAAAGCGTTTTGGGTCGCAGTTTCCGAAAACTCGAAATCATCTCCGGCTAAAGCAACTTCAAAAGCGTCTTGCGGAAAGCCTGAAGCGTCGAGAACTTGAGCAAACTGATTTGCCGAAACTTCCCAATTTTCAGATTCGGCGCGGCGCGGGCTTGGATTTTTACGCGGTGTTTCAACCGTGTTGGAAAACATCACGCGGACGAACGGACGATTTGGCGCGTAAAATCCGATTTCGGCGCGATAGGTTGAATCTGCGTCAACATCAAACCACCAAGAACCTTCTGCTTCAACCGGAAAAAATTCTTCGCCAGCGTTTGTTTGATTAACAAGTTTCGCAACTAAAGAGTAGCTTCCGGTTTTTCCGCCAAAAGCACGACTTAATGCCTTAAAAGGATTAGTTTTAATTGACCAATAAAAATTGAGTTTTGTCGGCGACTGCATTTGCAGACGCGCCCGATTTTCTTTCGGAAGTTCCGGTAGTTTCGGTTCGGATAATTCTTTGAAAATCGGATTTTCGATTTCAAGCAATTCGTCTTCCATCTCAGTTAAGTCATCATCAACCAGAATTTGCGGCGCATCTTCTAACACCGGAATATCATACTCTTTTTCGTCAATCGTCGGGATTTTTTTTATTATTTGCGCCGACGAAATTGAGTTAGTTTTAAAATCATCAAGCACAAATTCTCTGACATTTGTGTCTTTTTTTAATTGTTCGTTCTCTGATAATTCTTTTTTTGTTTCTTGGTCATTCATAAAATTTTATAAAAAGCTAAATAATATGAATGATTATGCGGACTTTTGCGAAAAAAACAAGCACGTAAATAAACTAGAATTTATTTTGCTTTGGCGACAACGGGCGGTTGATAGTTGATTTGTCTAAGTTTTACTTCAATTTTTCCAAGCTCAAAATCAATTTGTGCGCGGACGGGAAGACGACGCGCATCGTCCGTAATCCACAAAATCAAACTGCCTTCTTGTTCAATTAAACGGTTTTTACCAAAAACTT
>JACCYR010000099.1 GCA_013696385.1 Acidobacteriota bacterium | reverse complement strand
ACAAATTGGTTTCGCTTTGGTATTTGGCTTCTCGTCGGCTTAGGCGTTTATTTCATTTACAGTTATAAACACAGCAAACTACATCAGCGCGAGGAAGTTGCAGAGTCCTAAGTGCTGAGTTTTGGCGTGTTACTCAGGACTTATACCGATTTGCGCGTTTAATTTTGGAAAACGGAGGCAAGAGTTTCGGCTCTTGCTTTTATTTGTGCCGATGCAAAGCTAAAATAAAAACCACAAGGATTTTTTAAAGAAATAACACGAAAACAAAATAGGTTGGTGAGATAAACTTTTCAATTGAAGGACAGTAAATAGTTGGTAGTGAACAGTTAACAGTTGCGCCGCCGAAGGAAGAACTATTCACTATTTATCAACTAAACCGCACCAACCTTTTTTATTTTCGTATTATTCATTCCTACTTTTGCCTTTTTACTTTTCTGTAGCTTTGGACATTTAAGGCTCAAACCTAGTATTTTAATTGAATATGGAATATCCGCTGTGGGTTTGGATTTTTTTCTTTGTCGTCGTGTTAATCGCGCTTTTTGTTGACATCGGCGTTGTCAACCGCAAGGCGCACACGCCGACGCGCCGTGAAACGCTTGTGTGGAGTGCGGTTTGGATTTCGCTCGCGCTGGCTTTTTGCGGCTTTATTTACTTTCAATTCGACATAACGCGGGCAAAGTTGTTTTTTACCGGCTATCTCATCGAACTGTCGCTTTCGATTGATAATCTTTTTGTCTTTCTCCTGATTTTCAACTATTTCAAAGTTCCGAAAAAGTTTCAGCACCGCGCGCTCTTTTGGGGCATCTTTATGGCACTCGTGCTACGGATGGTGATGATTTTTGCGGGTGCGGAATTGGTCGAAAAATTTGAATGGATACTTTATCTCTTTGGCGCGTTTCTGATTTATACGGGAATAAAGATGTTTGGCGACGACGATGATTTTAATCCCGAAGACAGCATGATTGTTTCCCTGACGACGCGGTTTATCAGAATTTCAAAACATTATGACGGCGAAAAGTTCTTTGTTATTAAGGACGGAAAACGGGTTGGAACGCTTCTGCTGCTTGTCTTAATCGTGATAAACGTCGCCGATTTGGTCTTTGCCGTAGATTCGATTCCGGCAATTTTCGGCATTACTACCGACCGATTTATCGTTTATACATCAAACATTTTCGCTATCTTAGGTCTCCGAACATTCTTTTTTTTACTGGTCGAATTGGCTGACAAATTTCACTACCTCAAATACGGCTTGGCATTTGTTCTAAGTTTTATTGGCTTTAAAATGCTCTTGCCGCTTCTGGCGGAAGGTTTAATAATGGTTATGGGCGAAGGCAGCAATTCCGCTTTTGCCGAATTTTTGCAAAGATATTTACATCACGATTTTGAACAGATAGCTATTAACATCTCGCTCGGCATTGTGGTCGGCGCAATTGCGCTTTCGATAATTCTCTCTCTGCTTTTTCCTCCCACAAAAGAAATTAAAGAGTAATATAATAAATGGCGAACTAAAAAAGATTTTCTGAGGCGAACAAATCGCAAGTCTTAAATTCGGCATCTTAAAGCCGGAAATTGAAATCTGAAATTTTGAGTATTCGACACGCACATTCCGAAGCCAGACGCACGGCGCAAAGCCTGAGTAGACTAAAATTTGCGCTTGGCTTAACTTTTGTCTATATGCTGGCGGAAGCAGTCGGCGGTTGGCTGGCAAATTCGCTCGCGCTGATTGCCGATGCCGGACATATGCTGACGGATGTCGGCGCATTATCTTTAACTTTAGGCGCGATTTGGTTTGCTTCGCGTCCGGCAACTTCAAAGAAAACCTTCGGCTATTATCGTTTGGAAATTCTCGCCGCGTTTGTTAACGGCATCGCGCTGGTTTTGATTTCGTTATGGGTAATTTACGAAGCATATCAGCGATGGCACGCGCCGCAGGAGGTTAAAGGTTTTCAGATGACCGCAGTTGCCGTCGGCGGATTAATTGTCAATATCATTGCCGCATTTCTTCTGCGCGGCGGACACCAACACGACCTTAATATGCGCGGCGCGTGGTTGCACGTAATCGGCGATCTGCTCGGTTCGGTGGCGGCGATTATCGCCGGAGTTTTGATTCTCGCCTTCGGCTGGATTTGGGCAGATGCGGCAACCAGCGTTTTGATAAGTTTGATTATAATTTTCGGAGCGTGGAATCTGATAAAAGAATCGGTCAACGTCCTGCTCGAAGGAACGCCCGCGCACATCAATTTAACGGCGGTTGAACAAATGATTTTGCAGACGGAAAACGTTGAGAATGTCCACGACCTTCATGTTTGGACGATAACTTCGGGAATTGAAGCCTTGAGCGTGCATATCGTTCATCAGGAAAGAGTTGTGCAAGCCAAACTTCTGCAGGAAATCAGAGAAAAACTGCACGACGAATTCAGCATTGACCATTTAACGATTCAGTTGGAAACGCTCGCCGACGAACAGGCGAATACGCATCCTTGTTTTTCGGGAGCAAATTGTTTTGCGCCTGCGGAAATGTCTAAAATCCAAAGCTCAAAATCCAAAGTCGCTTAATTTATCGTCAGATTGAATTTCTCTACGTCATTTGCTGCTAAAGCGTAAAATAAAATGCCTGAAATCAAATTAGCTTACGGAAGAACTTTTATAAATTTCACTTTTGATGCAAATAAATTTGATATTTTAGGCAAAACAGATTTCAAACCTGCCCTGACAGATGTTGAAATTGGCGAAAAACTGGATAATCCGATTGGTGAACAAACAATCGAAGAAATTGTCAAGCCAAGTGAAACGGTCTTAATCGTCGTGCCGGACGCAACGCGCCAAACAGCAAGCGGTCAGATTGTAAATTTACTGGTTCGCCGTTTAATTGCTGGTGGCACAATGCCTTTCGACATCCGCATAATTTTTGCTACAGGCATTCATCGGCAAGTTACGGAAGACGAAAAACAAACGATTCTCACGCCGTTTATCGCGCAGCGCATCAAAACTTTAGAACATAATCCGCGTGATTTGGCGCAGATTGTCCGGCTTGGCGAAACCGAAAACGGCATCCCAATTGAGCTAAACCGCGCTTTGATTGAACACAACCGCGTTATAATTGTCGGCGGCATCACGTTTCATTACTTCGCTGGTTTTACGGGCGGACGAAAACTTATTTGTCCGGGTTTAGCTTCGACGCGAACAATTTCCGCCACGCATAAATTAGCTTTTGATTGCGAAACAAAGTCAAGGCGCGAAGGCGTGAACACGGGTATTTTAGACGGAAACGCTGTTCACGAATCGTTTATGGAAATTGTTCGGAAACTTTCGCCGTCGTTTTCGATTAATACAATCGTGGGCGACCAAGGCAAAGCAGTTGATTTATTCTGCGGCGATTGGGTTTCGGCACATCGCAAGGCATGTGAGTTTTACGCCTTAGAACACACAATTGAAATTGCTGAAAAGCGCGATTTAGTTATCATAAGTTGTGGCGGTTTTCCGCACGATATAAATATGATTCAGGCGCACAAGGCTCTCGACATGGCTTCGCGCGCTTGCAAAGACGGTGGCACGATTATCTTTTTGGCGGAATGCGCCGATGGCTTAGGGAGGAAAGATCTTTTATCGTGGTTTGATTCGGAAGATTCAAATGCTTTAGCCGAAAAGCTCTGCGCTAACTACCAAGTCAACGGGCAAACGGCGTGGAATTTATTACGCATCGCCGAAAGATTTAACGTCCAAATCATCACTTCCTTAAACGAAAACGAAACGTGCCCGATGCGCCTTCACAAGACGCGATCTTTTGATGATATTTTGTCGCGGAGCGATAAAAACGCGAAGGGATATATTTTGCCTTTCGGCGCGAAGTTTTTAACAAGCATTTAACGTCCGAATTTTCAGCGGGCGACATCCGGCAACATTTAACATTTATCATTAAACAGCAAAAAATTCGGTAAATGTTAAATGAAAGTCGCTGCCCGCGCCCCAAGCGTCCAATGACTTGTTCGCTTGCCCTTTGAGTTGAAACACGCTTTCTTAAAATAGCGTCAAGATGCCCGAAGTTGAGTCCGCTACCAAATCTTCAATCTCGACGTTATGGTCGCGCAAAATGTCTTCGATGTCTGTCGTTGAGCAATTGCCTCTGCAAATCCAGACAACTTTCGGCGGAAAACCACGCAATACGCTCAAATCTGCAAAGTCAGCGTCCTTTGTCACGACAACAAAACCGTTGCGTCTGGCGTATTCCCAGACTATCGCATCGTCGGCTGTGCCAAGTCTCAATAAATCAAGATGGTCGGAGTTTGGGAATAAATCTGCAAGTTTTTTGACGAGTATTGGAGATAAGTTTTGGTCAAAAAGCAATTTTGCGCTCACGATTGAACCACCAACAGATGTTTCTCGCGGTCAGCGGCAAATGCCAAACAAGCCATAACATCATCGTGCGTCAAATATGGAAAATCATCCAAGATTTCCTGCGTAGTCATTCCCGAAGCTAAGTATTCAAGCACATCATAAACCGTCATTCTCATCCCGCGAATACAAGGTTTGCCACCGCGCTTGCCCGGTTCGATAGTAATAATATCGTGATAATTCATAAAGCAATGATAAATCTTTGCTCGTTGGCAAGCAAGCCATTCGTTGAAAACAAGAAGCAAGCGAACGATTGAATTGACGTGGGGCGAAACCGAATACACGCAACTTCGGGTTTAGCGAGCAACATTCATACAAAGTAGCTGTTTCGCCCTCACGTCCAATGATTTGTTAGCCCGCCCGTTATTTTCAACGAAGCCGCTTGAAATACACAATCTCTGGGTCGTCTTCGTCAAGATTATGAATCACGCCGCTTAAAACGTAGTCTAGCTTCGCAAGCAACGATTGCATCGGCAAATTAGAAAGGTTTGTCGAAGTGAACAGTTTCGGAGTTTGGCAAAGCGACTCCAGATGTTTCAACAACGCTGCGCCTGCTCCAACACGCCGATACTCGGAATCTACATACAACATATCAATACAGCCGTTGTAATAAAAAGTGTAATTCAAAACGCCGTAACCGATAACTTTTTCGTCTGCGACGGCGACAAAGCATTCACCCGAAGTTACGACACGACGAATAAACTCCCGACGTTCATTTTCACGCTGCGCGATTAAGTCGAAAGAGCAAAGAGCGTCAATGTCATTTTCAACGGCTGGACGAATCGAAATCATATTTCACTCAAAACTCAAAATACTCTTCACGTCTGCAAACGCGATAGCCGTCTAACGATTGAATTGACGTGGGGCGAAACCGATTACACGCAAGCAACGGGTAAAAAGACAACGTGATAACAAAGTAGCTGTTTCGCCCTCACGTCCAATGATTTGTTAGCCCGCCCGTTATTTTCAACGAAGCCGCTTGAAATACACAATCTCCGGGTCATCTTCATCCAAGTTATGAATTACTCCACTTAAAACGTAGTCCAGCTTTGCCAGTAACGATTGCATCGGCAAATTAGAAAGGTTTGTCGAAGTAAACAATTTCGGCGTTTGGCAAAGCGACTCCATAAATTGCA
>JACCYR010000085.1 GCA_013696385.1 Acidobacteriota bacterium | reverse complement strand
AGACGTGCGGCGCAGGTTTTCGCGCTCGAATCGTAATTTCTGGAATCTATACAAAGAATTGGCAAACGATTGGTTTTTATTTCTCAATGCCGGTGATTCGTTTGAGCAAATTTCCAACGGAGACGCGAAAGGCGTTACAATTATAGACGAAGCGAGGTATCAACAATGGCTCGAAATGGTGAAGTGAAAAAACAAAACGGCAAAGTGAGCGAAAAAACTCTGCGTAAATCAATCGAATATCAACGCATCGGAAACGCCGCCGTCCGCAAAGCGCAGGAAGAAAACCGTCGGCTCGGCGTTCCGAATTGGTATTCGATTAACGGCGTAATCGTCAACGAAGCCGAACTCGAAGATAAAAATAAATCTCAAAAATGACTTGGCAAACTGTAAAACTTGGCGAAGTCTGCACAATCGAAAAAGGAAACATCGGAATTATGAAAGCGATTCCGGGTGAATATCCTTTAATTGTTTTGGGCGCGGAAAGAAAAACTCACAACGAATTTCAGTTTGATGATGAAGCCGTAATAATTCCGCTTGTTTCTTCGACCGGACACGGACACCGAAGTATGAAAAGAATTTTCTTTCAAACGGGAAAATTCTCGATTGGCTCGACTTTATGCGCCGTAATTCCAAAAGACAAAACGCAGCTTTCAGCCGAATTTCTTTACAGGTATTTAGACTTCAACAAACAAAACGAACTCGTTGGGCGAATGAAAGGAATGGCGAATGTAAGTTTGC
Source organism: Acidobacteriota bacterium (assembly GCA_013696385.1). GTDB lineage: Bacteria > Acidobacteriota > Blastocatellia > Pyrinomonadales > Pyrinomonadaceae. The sequence goes on along the minus strand of JACCYR010000085.1, from coordinate 1,494 downwards.
CGATGAAAGAAATTGCCGATGTCGAAATTCCTTTGCCGCCGCTTGAGATACAAAAAGAACTGATTGAAGAATTTCAAAAACTTGAATCCGGCACAAATCAAATCTCAACCGAACTCAATCACCAATTAGCTTTAGTCAAAGAACTTCGGCAAGCCTACTTAAAAGAAGCGATGCAGGGCAAACTCGCCCGTCAAGATTCGACTGACGAACCAGCAGAAATTCTGCTCGAAAAGATAAAGGCGGAAAAAGAAAAACTCGTCGCCGAAAAGCGCATTAAACGAGATAAACCTTTGCCACCAATCAACGCGGAAGAAATTCCGTTTGAAATTCCTTCAAATTGGACTTGGTGCAGATTGGGCGAAACAGCAGAAATAACCAGAGGAAAAAGCCCAAAATATTCAGAAACAGGTTTATTCAAAATGCTAAATCAAAAATGTGTTCGATGGTTTAGCATTGATAAATCATACGCCAAAGCAATTGAAAAGGAATGGTTTGAAACAGTTAAAGAAGATTTTATTGTTCGGTCTGGCGATATTTTAGTTAATTCAACAGGCGAAGGCACAATTGGCAGAAGTGCCATTGCTGATTTTGAAGTTGATGGTTTTATTTTTGATTCACACATTTTGAAACTTAGTAGCCGAATAAACCAGAATTATATTTGTTATTTTATAAACTCTGATTTTGGACAAAGTTTAGTTGAATCACTTAGAAGGTGCAACAAGCACCAAACAAACCGAATTAGGCGTAAATAATTTAACAAATTTCACAATTCCACTTCCGCCATTAGTCGAACAAGAAAGAATTGTCGCCAAGTTGGAAAAGCTGATGAAGTTTTGCGACGCATTGGAAGCAAACATCAGACAAGGCAAAGCCCGCGCCGATAGCTTACTGCAAACCGCGCTCAAAGAAGCGTTAGAGCCGAGGGAAGAATATAAACTAACCGCGTGAGAATGTTTCCAATTTAATCAACAGTCAGAGGTTAGAGTCATTTTTGAAAAAGCCAACTTAGATTTCTATGGCAATTATATGTAAAAGTGTAGGATGTAATCTGACAGAATTTAGTGTCCGACACGCCTTTAAATAACAGTAGTTTGTAAGGCGAATTTCTCTTTATTTTATGAAAATTCTTGTTCTCGGCGCAGGTCGGATGGGCTGCGGCGCGGTTTTTGATTTGGCGCGTAATTCGCCCTTTGTAGATTTAATTACGGTTGCCGATGCCGATTTTGCAAAGGCGCAGCAGGTTGCCGATTTGGTCAACAGCCAGAAAGTTTCGGCGATACAACTTGACGTTTCCGATTACGAAAAAACGATTTCCGCCATGCGCGGACACGATTCGGCTGTTTCCTGCGTCAATTATTGGCATAACTTTGAACTTTCCCGCGCGGCGATTGAAACGCAGACAAATTTTTGCGATTTAGGCGGAAATAATTACGTTGCCCGCGAGCAGCTTGCGCTCGACAAAGAAGCGAAAAACGCGGGAATAAACATCATTCC
>JACCYR010000074.1 GCA_013696385.1 Acidobacteriota bacterium | reverse complement strand
GCAAGCAGACGAATTTCTTTGTCAGGATGATTTTTAATCAAACGATTGACAAGATTTAGTTCCGTGCCGATTGCCCATTTTGAACCGGCGGGCGCGTTTTTGACGGTTTTTATAATAAACGAGGTCGAACCATTCAAATCCGATTTTTCGACGACTTCATACATACATTCGGGATGAACGAGGACTTTTATGTCAGGCGTTTCCTTGCGAACTTGGTCGGCGTGCCAAGGTTTAAAGCGGCTGTGAACCGAGCAATGCCCTTTCCATAAAATCAAACGCGCATTCTGTAATTCTTCTTCGGTGTTGCCGCCGAGTTCTTCGCGCGGATTCCACAGTGCCATTTTGTCGAGCGGGATACCGAATTTTAAGCCTGTGTTTCTACCCAAATGCTGGTCGGGGAAAAACATCATTTTGTCGTATTCTTTCAGATATTTATCAAACAGCGGCACGGCATTTGACGAAGTGCAGACAACTCCGCCGTTGCGTCCGCAAAAGGCTTTTATCGCGGCGGTTGAATTCATATAAGTCATCGGCGCGACTTTGTATTTGCCGATTACGTCGATGTCTTCGAGTTGTTCCCAAGCGTCTTCAACCTGTTCAATGTTTGCCATATCCGCCATCGAACAGCCCGCGCCCAAATCGGGAAGAATAACCTTTTGATAATCCTGCGCGAGAATATCAGCCGATTCCGCCATAAAATGCACGCCGCAAAAGACAATAAATTCCGCATCGGCACGTTCCGCCGCCATCACCGAAAGCTGGTAAGAATCGCCCGTTAAATCAGTGTGCCGAATCACGTCGTCGCGCTGATAGTGATGTCCGAGAATAACCACGCGCGAACCTAATTCCTCCCGTGCAGCTTCGATTCGCTCGTGCAGTTCCACATCGGGCATCACCAGATAATCTTCAAAATTTATCGATTTTACTTCATCTAAGACTGCTGACATTTTTCTTCTCCGTTTGGTTGTTTAGATGTTTATTTTACTACATTCGTAACCAAAAATCATTACTATTTGAGAAAACTTTCGCAAGCCAAGTCGGTTTTTCATACCGCTTGGTTAAATTTCAATTATCTGCAAACTCAAGGAATTTGTTCGATCTAAAAGTTTTGAGTTTGCGCCTTCAGTTAGTTTTTGAAAAGAGTTAGCAGATTGCGGAAAAATTGAAATAAAACTTGAAAAGTTATGCCAAGCGCGTCATCATTAAATTGCTTTTCAAATCAGACAAAAGGGAAAGAATAAATTATGAATGAAACTGCAAGAACTGAAAAAAACGATACCTCAAAAAATTTAGCTCTCTTAAAAAAGTTAAAGGAACAGGTCTTTGAGTCAAGCAATGAAAAATTGGCATTGGCACTTGGCAGACCGGTCAGCGAAATAGAAGCGTGGTTTGGCGGCGAAGAATTTGACGAAGACGCTGAAATGAAACTTATCAATTTAGCCGAGCAACGGCTCGCCGAATAACTATTTTGAGGGTTTTACGGAAATTCTGCGAACTTTACCTTAAATGGTTTTTTGCGAAATTTCCAATTTCCAAAATAATAATTTCGGTAATGGGTCAAAGCAAAAAGAAAAGTTACAAGCTGCCGGTTCGCTCATTTCGCCGTTATTGTTCGCCGTTCATCTGCTTTTTCAACTGCACAATAAAGGAACGAACGGCGGTTGCTTCGTTGCTGTCGGGAAAAACGCGCAGAAATTCTTCATAAACGGCAATGGCATCTTTATATTTCTTCATTTTTTCATACGCCAGACCGAGAAATTGATAAATGACTTCCGCGTCCGGTGCGCCCGAAAGCTGCTTAACTGCTATCGTAAATTCATTGGCGGCAAGAGTATAATTAGCTGCTTCTTCATCAAATTTACCTTCCGCGCCTAAACCTTCGGCTTTATCTTTATAGAGCAATGCCAAACCCGTATGTGCTTCCGGCTGATAACCTTTGCCTTCGGTGATGGAGCGTTTGAAAGCAGCAATCGCTTTTACTTCGTTGTCTTCCGCTTTGTAGATTCTGCCTTCAACGGCTGATGCTTCCGCGTAGACGGGACGCGCTTTTCGCGCTTCTCGAATAGCTTTCAACGCACCTTGATTGTCGCCTTCGTCGGATAAAACACGCGCTAAACCGAGATTTGCTTCAGCATAGTTTGGGCGCAATTTTATCGCTTTTGCGTAAAGTTCAATCGCTTTTTGTTTGTCGGTTTGCGATTCGGCTTGCTGAAAGGCAAGTTCGGCTTCATCGGTTGTTTTGGTCAAAGCGATTTTTACATCGCCTTTTTGCGTCGGCAAAAGATTTTGCGTGCTTTCCTTAAATCCGTCGGCGCGGACGCGCAGTTTTCTCGTTCCCGGCAGTGAAAATTTGACTGCGAGTTTGCCGCTTTCGTCGGTTGTGCCGCGTTTCACGTCGTCAAGCCAAACCGTTGCTTTCGGTTCGGTCATAACTGTTATCGTTCTCGGTTGTGCTGCTGTTGGCAGAGTTTTCTTTTTCTGCGCCGTCGCGGAAAGCGCGGAAAGCGCAATTACTCCAAGACAGAAAATCCTTAAAATTAAACTTTTATTGCTGTGGTTGATTTGTCTTCGCATTATTTTATCCTTAGATTTGTTTCATTTATTTATTTTATTACTTTTATGATAACCAAGACGAATAATTTTGGGCAAAACTTAGAAAACGATTGTTTGAATACTTGATTTTTTTGATTATCGAATTATAATCAAATGTTCGCGGCTGGGTAGCTCAGCTGGTTAGAGCGCGGGATTCATAACCCCGAGGTCGAGTGTTCAAGTCACTCTCCAGCCACCATATTTTATTTATGAAAGACGGCAAGTCATGGCGGCTTGCCGTTTTATTTTTTAACAGAAATCGGTATTATCTTTTTATTATGAAATATGCTTGGTTAATTTTTGCCATTCTTCTGGTTTTCCTGATAAGCGCGAAAATACAGGCGCAAACTGCCAAAGATTTTGCAGACGGTTGGGAAAAACAACATATTTCCAACATTTTGCCGTCAAATGTCCGCCATCGAGATTTACAGAAATATCTCGAACAACTCAAAAAACTTGGATTAAAAGTTGAAGAAGTCGGGCGCAGTTACGCCAGCCGCGAGATTTATCAGATTGAATTTGGCAAAGGGGCGACGAAAAATTTTTTGTGGTCGCAAATGCACGGCGACGAACCGACGGCAACTTCCGCTCTGATTGATATGTTCGCGTATTTGCAGAATAACCGCGATAAAGATTGGGTCAAACAACTCGAAAAAACTCTAACGATTCGCGCCGTGCCTATGCTCAACCCAGACGGCGCGGAATTTTATCAACGCTATAATCTGCAATCGGTTGACATCAACCGCGATGCGCGCGCGCTGCAAACGCCCGAAGCTCAACTTTTGAAAAGGCTGCGCGAGGATTGGTCGCCGAATATCGGATTTAATCTGCACAATCAACAATCGCTGACGACAGTCGGAAATTCAACCAATCAGGCGGCGATTTCCTTTCTCGTCGTTACGGGCGAAAACCAGAATACCGAAGGAAACGAGCGCAACAAACGGCTGTCGGCGGTGATGATTTCCGCTTTGCAGAATTTTATCGGCGGCAACATCGGGCGTTATGTTGACGACTATAATCCAAGGGCTTTCGGCGATAAATTTTCCGATTGGGGAACGCCCGTGATTTTGGTTGAAACCGGTGCGCTTTATGGCAAAGACGAAATGTTTTTAGTCAAAATGAACTTCGTCGCGTTTCTTTCCGCCTTCAAATCTCTGGTTGACGGAAGCGAGAAAACGGCAAACCCGTCTGTTTATGAAACTGTGCCGTTTAACAGTTCGGGCAGAATCTACGATGTGATTTTTCGCCGAGCAAATGTGGTTAATATCAGCGAACCGTCCGTAATCACTACGTCAGATGTCGCGGTTAACACACAACGCCACCGCGCCGCTTTTATCGCGCCAACTTATGTTCGGAGCATCGGCGATTTATCGGCTTACAGAGGTTTGGAAGAATTTGACGCAAGCAATTTCTACATTGCGCCGAGATATGGGTTTGTCCGTGTCGGCTCAAGCGGTGAATTTATGTTTTATAAAAAAACGCGCCAGATTGATTGGAAAGCCGCCGATTTGGAAAAAACTTTTCCGCCAGACGCGATTTTTAGTTTAGGCAGATGGGTAAAAGGCGAAGAACTTTTGCCGAAGACGAAATAAAATTTACACCGCCGAGAACGCAGAGATTTTATAGCCGCGAATTACACGAATTGCACGATTAAAAATTTAATCTTGTAAATCCGGTTTAAATTTTCCTCTGTGTTCTGTGGTGTTTCTGCTGTGAAATTTTCCTATAATCTAATTCAATATGTTAAGCCTGCTCAAAATCAAAAACATCGCGCTGATTGACGAACTCCAACTCGAATTTGCAAGAGGTTTAAATCTTTTGACGGGTGAAACCGGTTCGGGAAAATCAATTATTGTGGACAGTTTGGGCGCACTCACCGGCGAGCGAGTTTCGTCAGATTTAATAAAAGAAGGCACAAACAACGCGCAAATCGAAGGGCTTTTCAACATCATTTCAAACGAAAATCTGCAAGCGATTTTCGAAAGCAGCGGTATCGAAATAGATAATGAACGCGAAATTGATTTAATTGTGCGGCGCGAACTTACGGCAAACGGACGCAATCGAATTTTCGTTAATAATCAGTTAGTTACACAAGCGTTTTTGAAAAAAATCGGCGCGTTTCTGGTTGATATTCACGGACAAGGCGAGCAGGCGACACTTTTTAATCCCGCAACTCATCTTGAAATGCTTGATGAATATGCAAACTTAAAAACTTTGCGCGAAAATGTCGCCGAAAAATATAAAGAATTAGCGCAAATTGCAAAAGAAATCGAAAGTCTTAAGGCAGATGAAGCGCAAAAACTTCAACTGCTCGATATTTTGCAGTTTCAAGTTGATGAAATTAAAAAAGTAAATTTAAAAATCGGTGAGAATGAAGCACTCGAAGAAGAAAAACGACGATTGAACAACGTTGAAAAACTTTCGACTTTGAGCGACGAAAGTTATTTGCTGCTTTATGAAAATGAAGAAGCGGCGATTTCAACGCTGGGCAAAGCCGCGCAGAGAATTACGGAATTGATCGAATATGAATCGAGTTTTCGTGAATACGCCGAAAGTTTGCAGACGGCGCAAGCGGTTCTGGAAGATCTGGCGATTTCGGTGCGGGATTTTCGCAATCGTCTGGAATTCTCGCCCGAAAGATTGGAAGAAATCGAAAATCGTCTGGCGGAAATTTCGCACCTTAAACGTAAATACGGCGGAAGCGTCGAAAGCGTTCTGGAACATTTCCGCGAATCGGAAGAACGCCTGAAAAATATCGAAACCTTTGAAGAGCGCAAAAAGGAATTAC
>JACCYR010000072.1 GCA_013696385.1 Acidobacteriota bacterium | reverse complement strand
TAATAAAGGCTTACCATTTGTTAAAGGCAATTGCGTATCGGTATCTGGATAAACCAGCAACTGAGTGATTACCATTAAAATCTAAAACCTAATTTCTTATTGAGTTATTGAGTCGTTTTAAAGCGTTGGGCAGAAACCCCAAACTTTGGCTTGCTTTTTGTAAAATAAGACACAATAAATCATGGAATCTGAACAAGGGTTACATTAAGCTGAGTGAATGCGCTCGTCGCCCGAATCAAATCTGAGCAAGAGTTCTCGCCGAGAGAAATTAAATCCCAATGGCATTCGACACATAATCTAAGTTGCAAATCACTCATTTTAATTCAAAGAATTCCTTAACGTTTGAGTCGGATTTTTCATTTTTGTCCGACTACTTGATGGTGATTTTGTTGTCCGTGAGCTTTTCTTCTTGGAAGGAACTTCAGGCAGTTTTCGTGTCGAAGTTGGGTCAGCTGCCACACTCAATAAATTCGCTGCAAAAATATGTGCCGCCGGATCAACCGAAACTGATTTTTCCAAATCGAGGTCGCACACCCAAATTCTACCTTTGCCGATTGGAATTTCAAAAAAGACGGTCATCAATTGTTCCGGCACGCGCTCCGGCGCAATATAGCCGTGCGACGGAATAAAGCGGATGAGTTCTCGCGCCGCGCCGCCTGTTTTTAAGCGATGTGCGCTGCTTGCCACAAAGACGCGCCAGTCGTTTTTGCGTCCCCACCATTTGATGTCCATTGCCTTTAATCCTTCAGTTAGTTTTGTGCTGACGGACGGCGCGAAATCGGCGTATTCGCCCGTTACGCTCTTTACGCTCAAAACGTCATTGGGAAATAAATCAACCGCGCTTTTGCCCGGTGAGAACAAAATTGCCGTCGCGCCTTGTTCGATTAATTTGCGCCCGTGTCCACCTGATTGCAAAGTTTTTGACGAATCTTCGCCGCCAATTAAAAGAATCGTGCGCGAGGCTTCGGAGTCGGCGGGCATTTCGTCAGAAATTGTTTGGAAAACCTTGGAATCTCTGACGAATTGCCGCAAATCGCTTCCGAGCGAAAGCGTTACGGCGCGGCTATTGGCGATTGGCGCGGCTGTCGGTGCGCGTTTGGCGAAAACTTCGATTTTATCGAGCGTGCGACTGATTTCAGTTTTGCCGTTGCTCAGCCGTAAAACTAAATTCAACGGCTGACGCGCTTTTTTCGTTGGCGGAATACGAAGCCGAACAGATTGGCGAACGCCAGCGTAATACGGCAGATTTTCAATCTTTCCGATATTTGCGGCGGCAACTTCTTTTTTCGTCTTTTCGTCAACAAAAGCTACGCGCAAAGTCAGACGGCGAAAATCACGGAACTGCTCGTCATCGTTAGTGATAAAAACGGCGGTTTCAATTTCTTCGCCTGCGAAAAAACGCCGTCGTCCCGTTTCCAAAGCCAGACCGACAGGCGACCACGCATCGTGCATCGCTTCATAAACCGGATATGGCGAAACGCTTTTCGCGTCGTAAGAATGTTTGAACCAGCATTCGGCGGAAAACAGCATAAATCCGGCGGTTTTGTCGCCGCGCTGAAGACGAAGCTGTTCCGCCCAACGCTTTGTAACGGCGCGATTATGTTCGAGAAAAATCGCTGGGTCGCTTCCCGAATATGAGTATTGCCCAACCCACGCTTGCGGCGTGAGCAAATCTTTGGTGTAGCGCGAAACCGGCAAACCTGAATCCAAATCAGGATAACCCGTTGACATCTCCTGCCCGATAAACGGGCGATTCGGCGTTAAATTTTTGACATCGGCGGTCGTATCAACGACAAACGGCGAATCGCTATACCAGCCGCGATAACGATGAATATCGTCAACGTCGCCGTCGTCAATGCCGTTCGGTTTGAGCGTTTCGTTATAAAAATCGGCTTCGCGTTTATAGGTTGAATCGGCGACGACGGGACGAAACGGGTCGAGACGGCGCGTTTGTCCAACAACTTCGGAAAGCTGTTTCCATTTCTCCAGATTTTTGTCGTCGCGCAGAAGCATTTCGTTGCCGATTGTCCACAGCAAAATGCTCGGATGATTGCGCCCGCGCTTGACGACATCTTCGTTTTCCATCAACCAATGCGCGAACATATCGGGCGGTGTCGCGCCGATTTTTCCCGCCAAAGCCCACGGGCGAATGCCTTCGACGCTCACGCCCAAACCGATTTCGTCCGCCGCGTCAAGCCACGCTTCGTTCCAGGGCGTGGCGTGCGTTCGCGTTACGCGCAAATTGCCGTCGTGCATCAATCGAATCAGTTTTCGCGGAAGCGTCGTGTCCCAGGAATTCTTGCCGTATGGAAGCTGATTCGCGCCGCGCAGCCAATACGGTTTGCCGTTCAAAAAGAATTTATTGCCGCGTGTTTCAAATGTGCGAAAGCCGACGTTGTGCGTCCACTTATCCAAAACCGCACCCGATTTTGATTCGAGCGTTACGTCCAAACGCTAAAGATTCGGGTCGGCAGGTGTCCATAATTTCGGCTTGACGTTGTTGACGGTTAAATTCTGTGTCGTCTTGTTTTCGTTAAGCTCAACAGCAACAGGTTTGGATGCTGCAAAAATCTTGTTTGTTTTCGTATCTGTCCAACGCGCTTTCAAAACGGCTGATTGATTGCCGTTCAGACTTCGCGTTTCGACTTGAACACGCGCACCGTCGAGCGACGGAATAAACCATGTATCTTCAATTACGCCCGCGTCGCGCACGACTAACTTGACCGGCTGCCAGATGCCGTGCAAATCGTAACTGCGATTGTCGGCATCGGGCGAAAGCGGTCCGAACATTCCTTTGCTCAAAGTTAAAATCTTGGAAGCCGTCAGATTAACCGTGACGGCTTGTCCGAGTGAAAGCGTCGAAGCCGGGATTTTTTCCATCGAAACAAAAACCGAAATCAGATTGCGCCCCGCTTTCTAGTGCTGAGTTAAGTCGTAAGCAAAGCGGCTGAACATTCCCGCGTGTTCGCCCAAAATTTGACCGTTGCAAAACGCTTTGCTTTTCATCGCCACGCCGTCAAACTCGATAAAAATATGACGATTTTTCGGCAGCGCGGGAACGTCTAATTGCAGTTGATACCAACCGTCTTCGGCACGGTTTGTGTCGAAGCCGAGTCTTTTGAGCCTTTCGGCTTCAAATTTTTTGAAATCTTCCGAATCGTCCAGCCACCACTGCGTTCGGTTGAGCAGTTGCGGAACGGGAACAGGCACGAATCCAGCTTGGCTTTCGGCAAGTTGCGGCTGCTCATTCGCTTTGACGAGATAGCCCGGTTTATAAAGCCATTCGCCCGTCAGCGAAATTGTTTGACCGGGTTTTAATTGACTTTGAGCAAGGCTCACCTTACCCGCCGCGACAGATTTTTGCGCTTTCACCAATGGCATCAACGCGAAAAATATCACCAAAAATGACAAAAAATAAAATAACCGATTTTCTCTCAAAACAACCTCCAAAAATCTTTTTGACTATGTGCGGTTCGGCGTGTTTTTCAATTTAAGCGGCA
>JACCYR010000068.1 GCA_013696385.1 Acidobacteriota bacterium | reverse complement strand
AGTAAGGGCGCAGCGAAGTTCCGCCCTTACTTGGTGCAGGCTTCTAGCACTAAGAGTCGCACTCAATTGAAAATAGCAATAGTTTCCACAATGTAAAAGCCCTCACCAATAAAGGCAAAGGCTTAGCAAATAATCGAAGTTTCGGAAAACTTGATTTTCCTGTTTGATTTTATTGTCCTTTTGAAACTGAAAAGCGCAGTTGCCCGACAAAATCCGCATCGGAAAAATCGTTGTTCAAATTTATAACCAAACTCGATTGGTCAAACACATAGCTTTTGGAAAAGGCAGTCAAAATATACGTATTGCCCGCCAGAACATCTTCAAAACGATAATAACCAAAAGCACTTGTCGTGGCATAAATCGGTTCTTCCAGTGCGCCGCCAGCCAGCATAACAACAATGTGCTTCAAACCACGTCCGCGCTGGTCGGTGATGCGTCCGTTAATCGTCGCTCCGGCGGTTGTTCCAGCAGCTTGTGGTGTCGGTGTGCCTGACCTAAAATCAGCACTATTGTTATTTGTATCCGTTTCTGTCAGTGTTCTTTGTATGGAAGATTGATTATTAGCCGGTGCAGGTGCATTCGCAGTTTCAGCACAATTAGCAGTTGTTCCGTATCCGACAAAATCAACAATAGTTGCGCCTGTAGGCGGACAAGTAGTGCCGTCTAAAGTTACTTGACTGCTCACTAGAGCAATCTTACCCACTGACGCAGCAATATTTTACATTACAAGTTGGAATCGCATCAGGAGTAGGTATTGGATTCCCGATTGCAGTGTTAGTCGAGCCAAGTTGAATTAAAAAATACGTGCCGGGTTCAATCATTGTATCCGTTGCCGTGATATTACAACGGGTATAATCCGTTCCTGTTGCCGTAGCAGTCTGAAGTGAATAACCGTTTATGTCAATGGTGGTTGTACCATTATTATAAAGTTCTACATAATCTCTATTGTAGGTAGCCATTGAAGCTCCGCCTGCTCCATATATTTCGTTAATAACTATGGCGGCAGAAGCCTGTGATACAAAAATCATACTTAAGAAAAGAGCCGCCAAATTCCAAAAAATGCCTGATTTATTTGTATAATCAGACAATGTTTTATGCTGTAAATTTTTCATACTTTTCCCCTTTTTTATTTTATTTGGTTTTCCTACTTATCAGGCAGAAGTTGTCTGATTTGGGTTTAAGGAAGTGTAAAGCATAAATTTTAATGAGTCAATTTATTAAACTTTGCGCGGCGGCTTCGCCCGTTTCGATTGCGCTCTTCATAAAGCCCTGCCAATCGGCGAGATGTTCGCCCGCGAATCAATCTATCCCTTAAATTCTAATCTAGCTTTTTTCTATTCGTCCGCTTCGTTTTGCGCCGTATGAGCTTCGTAGGCGCGGACAATCATCTGCACGAGTTTGTGGCGGACGACATCTTTGTCGTTGAAATGAACAAACTTGATGCCTTCGAGATTGCTGAGGATTTTTTCAGCTTCTTTGAGTCCGCTGCGTTGACCGCGCGGCAAATCAATTTGTGTAACGTCGCCGGTAACAACCGCTTTTGAACCGAAACCGATGCGCGTTAAGAACATTTTCATCTGCTCGCCCGTCGTGTTTTGCGCTTCGTCCAAGATAATAAAAGCATCCGAAATCGTACGACCACGCATAAAAGCCAGCGGCGCAATTTCGATAATGCGCTTTTCGAGCATTTTTGTTACTCGCTCGTTATCAACAAGGTCAAACAGCGCGTCGTAAAGCGGGCGCAGATAAGGGTCAACTTTGTCCTGCAAATCGCCGGGCAGAAAGCCGAGTTTTTCGCCTGCTTCAACCGCCGGACGAGTCAATACAATGCGCGAAACTTGTTTGGAGAAAAGGGCTTGCACGGCTAAAGCAACTGCGAGGAAAGATTTGCCTGTTCCGGCGGGACCAATGCCGAATGTCAAATCATTCTTCTGAATAGCTTCGATATATTTGCGTTGATTCGCGGTTTTGGGCGCGACTTGTTTTTTACCCGAAGGATTGAAACGCGCATTTGCAAAATAATCTTTCAGCGAATAGGCGCGGTCTTCGGCGATTTGTTTGAAAGCATCGCGCAGTTCTTTGTCGGAAAAAGTGTTGCCTTCGTCAAAAATTTCGGCAAAATCATTCAAGATTTGTTCAACCGTTTCGATGTCTTTCGGGTCGCCGTCAATCAGCAGTTCGTTGCCGCGTGCGCCAATGCTGAGGTCGAGAAGTGTTTCGAGATATTTGATGTTTTGGTCTTGAACGCCGAACAGCGTCTTTAAACCGCGCGGCGGAAGTTCGATTTTTTTTAAGTTACTCAAATTCGGTAAAAATTCCTCTGTTGAAAATTTATTTGATATTTCGAGGCTACTAAAAGGTTTCGGCGGTGTCAATGGAAAATTTTCATAGATTTAATACTTTCGTGCAGAAAATTTCTTTAACTTTTTCGTGTTTTGTGTAATCATTTAACCATCGGAAAATTTGCGGGTGTAGTAACAACGAAAATTTTACTATCGCCATTTACCAAGGGTTTTATCAACGAGGGAGGAAGTTATGACAACAGGCGAAGTTAAAGTTAAAGACACGGAAACAATGGTTGTTCCGTTGGAACTCGGAGAAATTACTCAGACGGAATTTGCTGAAATAATTTCGGAAATTGAAGTTTCTGTCAGCGAAAAATTTACTTCAAATCCTAAAATAAAAGAAAGATTTTCACGGCTGAAAAAATCGCTGCGAAAAAGGTCGGTTAGTATTTTGTAAGTAAAAAGAACAAACAAAGGAGGTTAAAACAATGCCGAGAGGAGATAAATCAAAATATACGGACAAACAAAAACGTCAGGCGGAACACATTGAAGAAGGTTATGAAAAAAAGGGTGTTTCCGAAGACGAAGCGGAAAAACGCGCTTGGGCAACCGTCAATAAAGAATCGGGCGGCGGCAAGAAAAGTGGTTCGGGACGTAAGAAAAAAAGTGATTCGGACAAATAATAATTAAACAAGGAGGGAAAATGAAAAACGGATTAACTCTTATCGGAGGAATCGGACTCGGGGCAGCATTGATGTTTTTGTTTGACCCGGCAAGAGGTCGTCGCAGACGGGCTTTAATTCGTGATAAAGCGGTCAGCCTGAGCAACAATGCGAGAAAAACCTTTAATAAAAAGAAGAAAGATTTGACCAATCGCGCTCAAGGCTTACTGCATGAAGCGAAGTCGCAATTTGCAGGCGACAACCAAATAACTTGACCAATTTTTATCGGATAGTCGGATAAAGAAAGTGCATGGCAGCTTTCTCCGGTTATCCGTTTTATTTTATACAAAGGAGAAATTTATTATGAATTTAAGCAAATTAATGCAAAAACTTATCGCCTTCGAGCCGAATGGTTCGCCTTTTATAAGCATTTATCTCAATGCCGAAGCTAACGAACAAGGGCGCGACGAGTTTGGCATTTGGCTGAAAAAAGTCTTGTCTGTGCGAAGAAAAGGTTTTAAAGAAGATTCGGAAGAAATTAAAAGTTTTGATAAGGACATCGAGCGGATATTAAATTTTGCAGAAAACGAAGTTGACGCGGCGGCAAACGGTATAGCGATTTTTGCCTGCCAGGGCGTGAACGAATTTTTTGAAATTGTGCAGCTTGACGTTCCGTTCCCGAACAATCGTTTGTTGGTTTTTGACCGCCCGCATATTTTCCCGCTGGCTCGAATGATTGACCAAAATCCGCCGTATGCTGCTTTGTGGGCAGACACGAACAAGGCGGATATTTATATTTTTGGCGGCGACGAAATTGATGTTGGCAGTAATGTGCAAGTCGAAGAAATCCAAAATTTCAAGACAAACCGCATGGAAGTCGGCGGCTGGTCACAAGCGCGTTATCAACGGCATATCGAAAATTATCATTTGCATCACGCCAAAGAAGTAGTTGACGAAGTGGCGGAATTGATGCGCGATAAAAAAATCGAATATCTCGTTTTGTGTGGCGACGAGAAAGTAATTATGCCGGTTTTGCGCCTTTTATTGAATACAAATCGCTTTTGGAAGAAATCGGCGGAGTCGGCGCGGTTCTTCGTTTTAATATGAATGCTGCGGCAAACATACCGGTCAAAGGCTAGATTTAATTAGATTATTGACAATATGTGATTACAAAAACTTTATCAAATAAGGGAAGGAATTATGACAAAAAATCAAACAAAAGACACAAAAAACAAAAATTCTGAATCTAAAAAACCACAGAAACACCCGAAATCGCCAATGCCCGAACAACATCAGGAACGACCGGGCATTGAAGCAAAAATCGAACCGCGTCCGCAATATCTCGCGCCGAATTATAAAGGCTCGGACAAATTAAAAGGCAAAGCCGCGCTGATTACCGGCGGCGATTCCGGCATTGGTCGCGCCGTAGCAGTTCTTTTCGCCCGCGAAGGCGCAAACGTGGCGATTGTTTATTTGCCGGAAGAACAAATCGACGCGGAAGAAACGGCAAATCATATTGAAAAGGAAGGCAGAAGAAGTTTGCTTATCAAAGGTGATGTCAAAGATTCCAAGTTTTGCCGTGATGCGGTTGAGAAAACGGTAAAAGAGTTTGGCAAGCTGGATATTTTGGTGAATAATGCCGCTTATCAACATCATCAAACTTCAATCGAAGAGGTTTCCGACGAGCAATGGGAAAAAACATTCCGAACAAATATTTTCGGCTATTTTTATATGGCAAAAGCCGCGCTGAAACATTTAAAGGAAGGCGGCGTGATAATTAACACAGGTTCGGAAACAGGACTTGAAGGCAGTAAAGAATTGCTTGATTATTCTTCAACCAAAGGCGCGATTCACGCTTTTACGAAATCTTTGGCGCAGAATTTAGTTGAGAAAAAAATCCGCGTCAACTGCGTCGCGCCAGGACCGATTTGGACGCCGCTTAATGTCGCCGACAAAAAACCGGAAGAAGTTGCCGAACACGGCGCGGATGTGCCGATGAAACGTCCCGGGCAACCGGAAGAAGTCGCGCCCGCGTATGTGTTTTTTGCTTCCAATGCGGATTCGAGTTATATCACCGGCGAAATTTTAACGATTCTTGGCGGCAAAACAATGGCAGGATAAAATCAATTACGAATTACGAATTACGAATTAAAACAAATTATACAGAAACAATTTAGGTTGGTGCGCGTTAAACTTTTTTCTGAAAAATAGTTGAGAGCGAAGAATTTAGAGGATAAAGTTGAAGGGCAGGCGGCGCACACCAAACTCTCGCATTATAAACTCTCGCTCTCTGAACTATTTTGAACATAAATCTTTCCACACCAACCTAAATTGTTTCCATATTATTCGTAATTTGAAATTCGTAATTCGTTTGAAAGGGTTCAATCAGCATTTTGCTAAGCGTAACTTCGCTTTCTTTATCAAATTCTTTTACACCGATTGTAATTTTATTTTGCGGCACGTCGCTGCGAAAAGTTCCGTGCAGAAAATCCCAAACGGTCAAACTGCTTGACCAGTTTGAATCCATTTCGTCTTTTTCGATTGAATGATGAATGCCGTGAAGTCGCGGCGTAACGATTAATTTTTGCAGCTTTTCTTCAAATTCTTTCGGCAAACGCACGTTTGAATGATGAAATAAAATACTCAAAAACAATAAACTTTGCCAGATTTGCAAAGCGTTTGGTGAAACTCCGATAAACAAAACCTGACCGGCGCGAAACAAAACCGAAATTGTCATTTCGCCAAAGTGAAAGCGAAGCGCGGTTGAAGCGGTCAAGTCCAAATCGGCGTGATGAACTTTGTGAAAACGCCACAGAAACGGCGATTTATGTGTTAAAACGTGCCAGACGTAAAGCGTGTAATCAAGTAGGATTACGGCAAATGCTGTTTCCAAAAACTTTGGCAGACGAATAATTTTTACCAAACCAAAGCGTTTCCTTTCGACAAAGCGCGTTAATTTGTCGGTTACAGGTTTTTCAAAAAGATTTATCGCCAAAGCTGCCGAAGCCGCAATCGCCAAATTTCGCGCCGTTTGAATTTCTTTTTGTTCGATTTGCGGGCGCAAAGGTCGCCGATTTTCAAAGAAATACAAAACCGCAAATGTTCCAACTGTTAAAATCCGGCTTAACCATTTCATAAGAAAATTACAAATATAAAGTTTTGTGTCCCTTTTCGTCTGTTTCAATTGCTTCGTAAATCCAATCAATAAAATTCGTACCGTAAAGATTTAGAAATGTCAGCAGATTGATTGTGCGTTCCTGCAAAGCGTTGTGTGGCAAAAGCGCGATGAAAAGATTTTCTATCCGCCGATACACGATTTCATTTTTCAAAATTTCAGCACGATGATATTTCTTCCGCAGAGCATTGACGTGCCAGATAATTTTCTTTCTCCGGTTTGCCAAATTTGCCGAAAGCGTCGGCTCGGTTTTTATCAAACTTTTGTCCAAACGGTTTAATTGTGCGTTAATGGCTTCCTCGACTTCATTAAAGGTTCGCGCCGCTTTGTTTGAAAGAAATTTTTCGACTATTTCAGCTAGAATATTTTCTTTACCTTTAAATAAATCGGTAAATTCCAGATTATATTTTTCAAGCGTTCGTTGGTGTTTTGCTTCGATAACGGTCAAACTTGCGCGGTGTCGAATCGGCGTAACCGGACGGTTTAAGATTTT
>JACCYR010000056.1 GCA_013696385.1 Acidobacteriota bacterium | reverse complement strand
CAATAAATCAAACGAGCAAGATTCAAAAGGAAACGATTTTTGGAAAGTGTTTTCTTAACATCGCATTTTTTACAGATACGTGAAACGACAGTTAAAAGGAGAGAAACATTATGAACGCTGTGGCAGCAATGGAACAAGACGGCATTCGTCAGGCAATCAATTTCTATGTAGACGGGCTTCGTGAAGGAAGCGTGATAGTTTAAGTTTACTAAACACAACAAATAAAAATTTAGTTCACGCCCTACCTGCGGAGCCAATTATATTTGGCAATTTGCTTAAATATTCAAGTTAGAGAAACGCAAAATCAAAGCGTGTCTAAACAAAGTCCAAGGCAAGTTTTTTAGCTTGCCTTTTTCTTTTGTCCGACGACGAAATTTTCTAAGAAGCTGTTTGAAAACTCGAAAAGGATTAAAAAATCGGGCGAAACACGCGAAACATACGAAAAAAAGAAATTTCACCCGCTTTTTTGTTTTAATTTTAGCGTCTTTTGCGTGCCAGCACGGGCATATTCTTGCTCTTCAAACAGCTTCTTAGGTAAGTGCAGAGAGAAAAAAGTTTTATTCTCACGCCTTGAAACCGCTAATTTCCCGCCATGTTGAGCGACGATTTTGTGCGCTATCGAAAGCCCCAGTCCGACTCCTTTCTCCTTGGTTGTAAAAAACGGGTCAAAGATTTTCGGCAAAACTTCCGCTTCAATTCCATTTCCCGTATCCATTACCTCGCAGGCACAGAATTCATCGCTCTCCGAAGTGCGAAAAATAAGCTGTCCGCCGTTTGGCATCGCTTGCAGCGAATTGATTGCCAAATTTAGTAAAACCTGCTTGATTTGTTCAACATCAACTAAAACAACCGGCAAATTATCTTGAAAATCTTTTTTAACCGCAACCGATTGCGACGCGGCTTGATTTTCGATTAGCGAAATAACAGACTCAGTAACTTCATTAAGATTTGCAGCTGAAAACGCGAATTTTGCCGGACGCGCAAACCGCAAAAATTCACCAACAAGTTTGTCTAATCTATCAATTTCCTTCTTGGCTAATGTGGAAAATTCACGACGCGGACTATTTGGTGCGAGTTCATCTTCCAAAATTTCGACTGCGCCTTTAATTGAACCTAAAGGATTGCGGACTTCGTGAACGATTCCGGCTGATAATTCGCCCAAAGCCGCAAGTTTTTCGGCTTGGAGAAGCTGTTCAAAAGTCTTCTGCAATTCGTTAAACGCCTCTTGCTTTTCGGCAGCACTGCGTTCGGCGCGTGTCCGCGCTCTTTTCAAGCGATCGCCCAAAACGCCCATCACCACGCCGACCAGATTAAAAATCACGGTTTCGGCGTATTGATTTATCGAATAATCAAAATGCGAATGCTGCCAGTGCAGAAAAATATGCGGGAAATAAACCAGCGTGGCAAAAAGCGAGGCGGCAAGCCCGCCGCGTAGCCCGAACAGAAGCGCGGCTGAAATAATCGGAATGTAATACAGGCGTTGATAAATTTCGTGCCAGACGATTTGGTCAAGCGGCGTGAGAAAATGCAGAACCGTAACGAGAGTGATTGACGCGGCAATAATAAGCGACACGGAAAAGCGAAAACGCGGCGACGCGAAGAAATTTTGGTTTTTACTTGGCTTAAGATGGTTTTTCAAATTCTCTTGCCGACCACCGCTTTGCGCCACCGACTGCTGACCACTTTTCTTATTCCAAGCCATACTTTTGCATCCGGTAAATCAACGCGCTTCGTGTAATGCCCAAATAACGCGCCGTCTGTGATTGATTGCCGCCAAACCGTTTCAACGCTTCACGAATAATCTCGCACTCGACCGATTCCAATTTTATTGGCTCGGCAGGCAGCGAAAACCAAAGGTTTTCCGAAGCTGTTTGCGGATTTTTGATATTTTCGGGAACGTCTTTCAATGACAGACTCTCGCCGTCGGATAAAACAATCATTCTTTCGACGGCGTTTTCGAGTTCGCGGACATTGCCGAGCCAAGTATAACCATAAAAGGCAGCAAAAACTTCGCGCTCTGGTTTAGGCGGCTTGATATTGTGCTTGGCGGCGGATTTTCTTAAGAAATGTTCGACCAGAAGCGGAATGTCTTCGCGCCGCTCGCGCAACGCGGGTAATATTATCGGCACAACCGCCAGCCGATAATATAAATCTTCCCGAAACTCATTCTGTTTTATCAATTTGGTTAAATTTTCATTTGTCGCGGCAATGATTCGCACGTCAATTTTTCGCGTGGTGTTTTCGCCCAGACGGGTAATTTCCTGTTCCTGCAAAACGCGCAAAAGACGGGTTTGTAGAGCAAGTGGCATCTGGCTGATTTCATCAAGAAAAAGTGTTCCGCCACTCGCGTCTTCAAACTTTCCTTTTGATTCTGCCATTGCGCCGGTGAACGCGCCTTTTTTATAACCGAAAAGTTCCGCCTCAATTAAGCCATCGGGAATCGCCGCGCAGTTTATTGCTACAAACGGTTTGTCTCGGCGCGAGCCGGAAAAATGAATGCCGCGGGCGACGAGTTCTTTGCCCGTTCCCGATTCGCCTTCAATTAAAACGGTTACATCGGTTTTGGCGACGCGCTCGACGAGAGCGAAAATCTGTCGCATTTTTTCGGATGTGCCGACGACGTTTTCAAGCCGAAAATCTTCGTGAACAAGTCTTCTCAAACGCCGATTTTCAGCCAAAGCTGCGCCGTATTTGAGAGCCTTTTCGACGGTCAACAGAATCGCTTGGCGGTTGAAAGGTTTAGTGATGAAATCAAATGCGCCGCCGCGCATCGCTTCAACTGCCGTTTCGACATCACCAAAAGCCGTGATGACGATAATCGGCGTTTCGCTCGTTATTGCGCCTGCCTGTTGCAGAAGTTCCGCGCCTGACATTTGCGGCATTCGCCAATCGGTTATTAAACAATCAATCGTTTCACCCGCAAAAATTTCGAGAGCTTGCGCGCCATTTTCCGCCGTCAAAACTTTGTAACCAGCTTCCTGCAATTGAAACTCAAGCACACGACGCAAAGAATCGTCGTCGTCGGCAAGCAGAATTTTCGCGTTTGATTTACTCACGAAAAGCTATCTTATCTCAAAAGTTAAAGTCGCCCACTTTGATT
>JACCYR010000048.1 GCA_013696385.1 Acidobacteriota bacterium | reverse complement strand
ATTTAAGTTTTCTCCCGTTTGGTTTGGGCGAAGGCATCCGGCAAATTCCGTTGACGATTGCCCAGATTGATGTCGGTGTTTTGTTTATTTTGGGCATTACTTCGATTGGCGTTTATGGCATTGCGCTTGCCGGTTGGTCGTCAAACAATAAATATTCTCTGATGGGCGGACTTCGCTCTTCGGCGCAGATGATTTCCTACGAACTTGCGATGGGCGCATCGGTTATCGGCGTAGTAATGTTGGCGGGAACGCTCGATTTAAATGGAATCATATTTGCACAAATCACTTCGCCATTCAGATTATTTATCATTCCGCAATTTATCGGCTTTATCGTCTTTTTAATCGCCGCATTCGCCGAAACAAACCGCGTTCCTTTTGATTTACCCGAAGCCGAAACCGAACTCGTCGCGGGTTTTCATACCGAATATTCAGCTTTGAAATTCGCGCTGTTTTTTATGGCGGAATATGTCAATATGTTCACAGTTTCCGTAATGATTGTTACGCTCTTTTTGGGCGGTTGGTATGTTCCGGGCTTGAGTCATATTTTTGCGGTTGGAACAATTGGCTACGCTGTTTTCAGCATTTTGGGTTTTCTCGCAAAAATTTGTTTCTTTTTGTTTTTCTATATTTGGGTGCGCGGAACGCTGCCGCGTTTTCGCTTTGACCAATTGATGAACTTCGGTTGGAAGTTTTTGCTGCCCGTTGCGTTGGCAAACGTGATTTTAACGATTGTAATTGTTTATTTTTTGAACAGTTAAAGTATTTTTACAGCAGATGATGCGGAGAACACGGAGATTTTGAAGGAATGAAACAACGATTAACGCAGATTAACACAGATTATTTTCTCTGAAAATCCGCATCAATCTGTGCTAATCATTGTTCCTTTTCTTTCTACTATTGTCATCTGTGAGTCAATTTTCTTATGACTACTGCACTTTTCTTTTTGTTCGCCGGACTTGCAATTGCTTCGGCGATTTCGCTCGTCTATCACAAAAATCCGCTTTATAGCGCGATTTCTCTGGTCGGCGTTCTGATTTCGCTGGCGTGTATTTACGTTACGCTTGCCGCGCCGTTTATCGCCGCCGTGCAGATTTTGATTTATGCGGGCGCGATTATGGTTTTGGTCGTCTTTGTCATAATGCTTTTGAACTTGGACGAGGACAAACCATTTAATCGTTTGCGGTATTTGTATCTCGTCGGCGGAATTTTGGGTGTGGTTTTATTGGCGCAGACGTTTTTTATCTTTTACGCCGTTATGCGTGCGCCGAAACAAGCAGTAAATGTTGATGAAACCGTCGGGAGAACTTTGAGCATCGGCTCGGCAATGTTCACGGAATATCTTTTACCGGTCGAAATCGTCGGAATTTTGCTTTTAATGGCGATTGTCGGCAGCGTCATTTTAGCGCGTCGCTTTCAACAACCAAAACTTGAACTCATTGTTGATAACGAAATGGAAAAACGCAACGAAAATGATAAGGCTATGATTTGAATTTTGTCCCTTGTCTTCGTTCTCAGTTTTTGGACTTTAGGCTTTGGGCTTTGGACTTGAATATGGAACCGAGTTTAGCAACCTATTTAGCACTTTCAGGAATTTTATTTACCATCGGCACAGTTGGTGTGATTTTCAAACGCAACGCGCTTGGAATGTTTATGTGCATTGAACTGATGCTCAACGCCGTCAACCTGACGTTTGTCGCCTTTTCGCGTTATTACGCCGACGTTACCGGACAGCTTTTCGTGTTTATGGTAATGAGTGTCGCGGCGGCGGAAGCGGCTGTCGGACTTGGCATTATTATCGCGTTTTTCCGCAACCGTGAATCAATTGATGTGGACGACGCGAGTATTTTGAAGAATTAGTTATCAGTTGTGCTGATTGATAAATATTAAATGTTAAATGCCGATGTTTTGACATTTCAGGAGTTTGTAATGCACGAACCGTAGTTTCGTTGGCTTTGCAGGCGAAAAATGTCGGTGAAGCGGTTTTGGAAACTTGGACGGAGATTGCGAGTCAGGATTTTCAAGTTGAAGATGACGACGAAGATTTGATTTTTTGAGGCAAAAAGTTAATGAGCAAAAAATTTATCTTTATAATTTTTATTTTGTTGGGTTGTGCAATTTTTGTAGGGGGGCAGACTTTGCCCATTAAAATTAAAAATTATCTTGATAAAACGTATGCGGGTTGGAAATTGACTTCGATTGCAGATGGTTGTTATTCGGAGTTTGCCAACTCTGTTATTGCAGGCGATTTTAATGGAGATAAAAAGCGCGACTACGCAGTAAAGTTTATCAAAGGACGTAAAGGCTACATCTTGGCATTTCTTGAAAGAAAAACAAGCTATGCAAATCATATATTAGAAAGCATGTCAGCCACAGAAGTTAAAAATACAGGTTTAAGTATCGCTAAAAGAGGTGAAGAATATCCGATAGGCGGTGAATATCCTGATTATAAATTAGGAAGATTAAAAAATGATGCTCCTTTAATTGGAACTTGTGAGTCACATGCTTATCATTACGTTTACCGTAATGGAAATTTAATTGAAATTTCAACTGTAAAAAATGACTGAAAACAATTTTTTAAGTCTAATAATTTTCGCTCCGCTTCTCGGCGCGGTTATCAATTGGTTTTTTGGAAGGCGGGCGAACAGCGAACTTTTTAGCGGCGTGGTGGCGTGTGCGGCTGTCGGTGTGTCAACCGTCGTGGCGTTTATGATTGCGTTTGGTATCGGAACGCCGCACGAAGGCGCGTTGTTTATAAAAGATAACAAACCGATTCTTGACCAGATTTGGACGTGGGTTCAGGTTGGCAATTTCCGCGCTGATTTCGGTTTGGGAATGGATCATCTTTCGGGAATTTATGCACTCTTTGTTACGTTTGTCGGTTTGCTGATTCACATTTTCGCCACGGGTTACATGCACGGCGACAAAGGTTTTTATCGCTTTTTCGCGTATTTGAATCTGTTTATGTTCTCGATGCTGACACTCGTTTTAGCGGATAATTTTCTGCTGATGTTTGTCGGTTGGGAAGGCGTTGGGCTGTGTTCTTACTTGCTCATTGGTTATTACATCAAACGCGACGAAGCGCGGCGGGCGGCGAAAAAGGCGTTTGTAATGAACCGTATCGGCGATTGGGGCGTTTTGATGGGCGTGTTTTTGATTTTTACGCTAACTGGCTCAATTTCGTTTTACGACAAAGTTGTGGATGGAACGCAGGTGAACAGTTCGCTAAATCTGCTTTCGCAAATGTCGGCTGACCCGTTCACTTGGAGCGCACTTTTTGCGGGTGGTTTGACATCAGCCGCGATTTTGCTGTTTATCGGCGCAACCGGAAAATCCGCGCAGATTCCGCTTCTGACCTGGCTGCCGGACGCGATGGCTGGTCCGACACCTGTTTCCGCTTTGATTCACGCGGCGACAATGGTAACGGCGGGCGTTTATCTGGTTGTGCGCTGTAACGGACTTTTTCAAAATGCGCCGACGGCAATGTTTATTGTCGCAATTATCGGCGCGGCGACGGCGATTTTTGCCGCGACAATCGGACTCGCGCAAAACGACATCAAAAAAGTTCTCGCTTATTCGACCGTTTCGCAACTCGGTTATATGTTTCTCGCCTGCGGAGTCGGCGCGTTCACGGCGGCGATTTTTCACGTGATGACACACGCATTTTTCAAAGCCTTGCTTTTCCTGGGTTCGGGTTCGGTCATTCACGGAATGCACCACGAACAAGATATGCGGCGGATGGGCAATCTGAAAAAATATATGCCGATTACGTTTGCGACAATGCTGACGGGTTGGCTGGCGATAGCGGGAATTATTCCGTTTGCGGGATTTTTCTCGAAAGACGAAATCCTTTACAAGACTTTTGCCGCCGAAGGAATGGGCAATTGGTCAACTGCTTTGTGGATTGTCGGACTTGTTACCGCCGTTTTGACAGCCGTTTATATGACGCGAATGATGGTGATGACGTTTTGGGGCAAAGAAAGATTTCACGGTGAATTGCCTGTTTTGGAAAATCCGACAGAACCTTCCCGCGCCGAAGAAAACGCCTATTCTTTGGGCGACGCTCACGATGCAAAAGTGCCGCACGGCGACGCTCACGCATTGGCGCATCAAGTTGAAGATGACGACGAGGATGAAGAACATCATCATTTGCCGCACGATTTTCACCCGCACGAATCGCCGTGGACGATGACCGTTCCCCTGATTGTTTTAGCAATTCTTTCAACCGTCGGCGGACTTGTCGGAATTCCATACGCGCTGAGTTCAATAGTCGGCGCGGGCGATGTCAATGTTTTTGAACACACGCTTAAGCCTGTCATCGCCAAAGTCGGCGTGAAACACGAGCCTGAATTCAGCAATATCAAAATCGAATCAACCGAAAGAATCGTTGACGGAAAAGCCGTGCCGATTGAAACCAAAAAAGCGGAACATACAGAACATTCCGCCGAAGAAGTTCGCACGGAAAGAATTTTGGCGGGCATTTCGCTCGTGTTAGCGGCACTCGGTATTACCATCGGTTGGTTTATTTTCCAAAAAGAACCGCTTAAACAAATGCCGAAAATTCTCCGCGACAAATGGCGGATTGACGAATTTTACAACGGTTACATCGTTGACCCGATTACAAACATCTCGCGCCACGGTTT
>JACCYR010000030.1 GCA_013696385.1 Acidobacteriota bacterium | reverse complement strand
TTTGTTTTTCGGTAATGCGGCTGATTTGTTCCGCCAATCTTTCACGCCGCGCCGCGTCCATATTCGTTGTCGGCTCGTCAAAAAACGCCAGACGCACATCGGAAAGCTGTTTCAAAAGTGCAAGCCTAACGGACAAAGCCGCCGCCATTTGCTCGCCGCCGGAAAGAGTTATAAACGGGCGTTTGGGTCCGTATCCTTCCAGCGAAATGCCGTAATCTTCCGTCCATTCCAGCGTTCTCTCGGCATTGCCGGAAATTTCCCGAAACATCCGATTGGCTTCCAAGGATACGTGATGAACATAATTTCGCGCCACGCGCGGTGCGGCTTTCTTCAATGTGTCGCGGATAAATTTCGTCGCTTCCGAAACTTTTTCAAGCCTTTCTTTTTCCTGAAACTCGCTCTGCATTGCCCTGCGGATTTCCGTCAAACGATTTAATTCCCGTTCGAGTTCGTCGGCGCGTCTTTTTGTATATTCCAGATTCGCCTGCGTTTCCGTCAAACGCTTTTCCGCTTCGAGCAACGCGCCTTTTTCGCTGAAATGCTTTGTCTGGTCGTAATCTTTGCTCGCCGCCGCCAAATCATTTTCCGCTTTTGCCGTTTCCTGCTGAAGACGTGCAAGTTCATTTTTCGCGGTTTCGAGTTCGGTTTCGCGCTGCGGCAAAAGTTTGGCAAGCAATTCATTTATCAAAAATTTACGATGCGCGTTAGAGGTTCTGTCGCGTTCGTCGGAGAACTGTTTCCACTGCGCGTCCAAAAACTGATAAGATTCTAATTGCTCAACCAAAATGCGCCTTTCGCTTTCCAAACGCTCCAGATTTTTCTCGACTTCCGTGATTTTTTGCCGATTGCTCATTTCACGGCTCGCTTCGGTTTGAAGCATCTGAATTTTGCCCTTCGGATTGTCCAAAATTTTTAATTTACTTTCGATTTCGGCTAAATCATTTTCGGTTTTCGATAAACCTTCAGATTGCTTTTGTAAAGCAGTTTGTCTTTCCCGCAATCTTTTTCCTTCGTCAACCACAGCTATTTTGTGTTCCTTTAACTTCTCCAAAACCGCAACCGATTTTTCCGCTTCACGCGCCTGCTTGAGCGAATCGGAAGTTTTCCGCTGTTCAATTTCAAACGTGGAAATTTGCGTTTTAATTTCACTAAATTGACTTTGCACAAAAGTTTCCAGCGTTTGTCCATCCTTCAAATTCAAACATTTTTGCGAAAGAATCGGACACAAACCGTTTTGGATTTCACTTTGAAATTTTTTATCACGTTCCAAATTAGCGCGAAGTTGGGCGAGGTCGTTGGTAATTTGCCTTTCGCGCAAACTCAAAGTTTGAACCTCCGCCGCCGAAACTGTTTTTTGTTCCACTTTGACAATTTCTTCTTTGGTTTGCTCGTATCTTTTTAACTGCTCGACAATCTCAAGGTTTAATGTTTCAAGTTGTCTTTCGGCGGCTTTCGCGTCCGCTAACTGATTTCGCAAGGTTTCGCGCTCTTTCTCAAATCGCTCCTGCTCTTTGACTTTTGGTTCGAGCGCGGAAATTTCCTGGCGCGCTCTGAGCGATTTCTCCAAATCTTCCTGAAATTTTTTCCGGTCGGCTTTGACCTTGACCTGCGCCTTTTCCACCCGTGCCATTTCCGCGTTTAATTTATCGCGCTCAATTCTTTCGCGTTCTAATTCCTTCAAACGCGCCATCGCCGCAATGTGCGTTTTGTAATCTTCTTCGACAAGTTTGATTTTTCCCTGCGCTTCAAACGCTTGATTTCGCTCGCCTTCCTTTTGTTTAGCAATAATTTCCGCTTTCGCGTTTTCCGTTTTTAACTTGTCGGACAAAGTTTTTATCTCATTAACCTTGCTTTCGGCTTCGTCAAACTTTTTAACAATTTCGCTTTTTTCGGCAACATCTTTATTTAATTTTTCGGCGGTTGTGGAAAGCTCTAAGGCTTGCGCGGCGTGAGTTTTATGTTCGGTTTCGATGTCGTCAAACCGCGCCAGCTCGCCTTCGGCGCGTCCGATGCGAATGTTGACGGCGTTAATCTGATTTTCAAGATAACGCGCTGTTTCGCGCAGTTTTTCCGCGCCTTGTCGGTATTCTTCAACTTTAAGAAGTTTATCGAAAGCCTTTTTGCGTTCCGCCGGAGTTTCGAGAAAAATCGCGGTAAAAGTTCCCTGCGGAACACCGATGGCGCGGCGGAAAAGTGTTTCCAAATCCGTTCCGGCTTCAACGCCGAGATGCGCCC
>JACCYR010000455.1 GCA_013696385.1 Acidobacteriota bacterium | reverse complement strand
CCGCGCCAATTAACGCGCCGTAACCCGCGCCTCTTTTACCTTTAGTGAGTCCGCCGATTAACGCGCCTGCCCCGGTGCCGATACCGATATTTATCAAATTACGATGTCTTTGATAAAAACTCGGACGACTGTAGGTATAACCGCGCGTTTGATAAACCGGACGCACCGTTCTGCTTCTATAATTTCTGCTTACATAACTCTTTCTTGCCTTTCGATGACGCGAACAGCCATTATGAGCTTCCACCGTAAGTGGAACCGTAATCGCAAAAACAAATAAAATAAGTAAACTTGCTAAAATCTTTTTCATCATTTTTCACTCCTTCTGGTTTTTTATTTATGGGGAGAGTGAAATATGCTAAATTTTGGGAAGAGCAAAAATTTGGGGAAAGTTTGTAATGCTAGAATAGCTGTTACGGCTTGAGATGGCAAACTCAAAAACCGAGTTGCAAAGGAAATTAAAAGAATGAAATTTATTCGCTATTCAAAATTTAATGGTTTCAATGTTTCGGAAATCAATCTTGGCGATCTTATGCAATCGCTGTCGGATATGATGCTCGATTCGGGTTTTAATAATGATTATTACTGGACGCGGCGGCAAAATCAAATGGACGATTCGCTTGATGCTCTGCGTCAAGCATTATTACAGGCACTTCTCGAACAAGGTGTTTTAGATGAGCTTGATGTCGAAAAAATGCTCGCCGAAAACGACGGTAAATTTAAGGGTTCGCTGCTTGAGCAATTAATAAACCAATTAATTGAACGTCTGGTCGAACAAGGTTATTTGAATTTGAAAGAAGTCGAACAGCCGCAAGCACAACAACAAAAGCAAAATGGGCAAGGACAAGGCGAAGTCGGCGAAGCGCAGCCGCGCGATGTGCGCTTTGAAGTAACGGAAAAAGGTTTAGATTTTCTCGGCTACAAAACTTTGCAGCAACTTCTCGGTTCAATGGGAAAATCCAGCATTGGCAGACACGACACGCATTATCTCGACACGGGCATTGAAGCTGCTTTGAGTTCAAAGCAATACGAGTTTGGCGACACGATAAACTTAGATGTTAATACAACGCTGCTTTCGGCTATCACCCGCGAAGGTTTAGGCGTTCCGCTCAATCTCGAATACAAAGATTTGCACGTTCACCAGCAGGATTATCAATCTTCGTGCGCGACGGTTGTGATGCTCGATTGCTCGCATTCGATGATTTTATATGGCGAAGATAGATTTACACCCGCAAAAAAAGTCGCGCTCGCTTTGGCGCATTTAATTAGAACGCAATACGCGGGTGATTCTCTAAAAATCGTTTTGTTTCACGATTCGGCGGAAGAGTTGCCGCTTGCAAAATTGGCGACAACGCAAGTCGGACCGTATCACACGAACACGGCGGAAGGCTTAAAGTTAGCACGGCGCATCTTAAACGCGCAGCGCAAAGATATGAAACAAATCGTGATGGTAACGGACGGCAAGCCAACGGCGTGTTTTGTCGAATCTTCCAATGCCGCATTTTTCGGGCATCGCCGTTATTCGCAGCAAGTTAAAGGCGAAAAGAAAATGCTCTACAAAAATTCGATGGGCAACGACCCGTTTGTGATGGCGGAAACTTTTAAAGAAGTGCAAGCCTGCCGCAAATCGGGAATTATGATAAATACGTTTATGCTGGCGAGCGATTATTATTTGGTTGATTTCGTCAAGCAGATGTCGGCGATGACGCGCGGCAAAGCGTATTTTGCCAATCCAAATAATCTGACGCAGTTTGTTTTAATGGATTTTATGAAACGGCGAACGAGCCGCGTAAAATAGTTTTAAAATAGAAAAATAGAAAAATATGAAAATAGGCGAAAAAGCACACGATTTTACATTGAAAGACGGCGACGGAAACGATTGGAAATTATCCGAGCAGCGCGGCAAAACGGTTGTTCTGCTGTTTTATCCGGGCGATAACACGCCGGTTTGCACAAAACAACTTTGTTCGGTGCGTGATAATTGGGAAGATTATGCAAAAACGGACGCGGAAGTCGTCGGCATTTCGACTGATTCAGCCGAATCGCACAAAGGTTTTGCGGAAAAACACGATTTACCATTGACGCTTCTTTCGGATGAGAAAAGCGAAGTCGTCGAAAAATACGATGTCAAATCTTGGCTTCCCGGACGCTCGGCGCGTGCCGTTGTCGTAATTGATAAAGACGGCATTGTTCGGCATCATCAGGTTCAATCGCTGAGTTTGTTTCGTCCGAAAGACGACGAAGTTTTAGCGGCGATTCGGCAAGCAGAAAAAATTTAATCCGCAGAAGGTGCAACGCAGAGTTTTTCAACCACAAATTAACACAGAATTTCACGAATAAAATCTGAAGAATATCCGAATTTATTTGTGAGCTTTTGCGGTTAAACATTTCTTTTGAAACTGCTATCATAAAATTTACGAATAAAATTAGGAGAAATAAAATGGCTTTATTTTCAAGCGATGAATTCAAATGCGCCCGTTGCGGCGAAAAAAACGAACCGATTGGCTATACGCTGATTCCAACCGAACTCGGGCAAAAAATCGGCGAAGAATGTTGTCAAAATTGTTGGAAGGAATGGTTAGAAAAGCAAAAGCAGCTTATCAACCATTTTGGCTTAGACGTTTCAAATCCCGATTCGCACGAGTTTTTGTTTGACCAGATGAAAATTTTCTTTTACGGCGAAGGTGTTGAACTCGCGCAGATTGACGAATCAAAAGAAGGAACAATTCAGTGGTGATTCGGTATTACTAAAATATGAAGTTAAAATTTATTTTGTGTTTGATTTTAATTGTTGGCGGCGCGAGTCCGCATTTTTCGGCTGAAATGAATTATTTTGGTGAGCAACAAAAAGTGCGTGCGCCGGAATTAGTCGGCGGTGTTGATTGGCTTAACACCGATAAACCGCTGTCGCTTGCCGGTTTGAAAGGCAAAATTGTTCTGCTCGATTTCTGGACTTACGGCTGTATCAACTGTATCCACATCATTCCCAAAATTGAGGAACTTGAGAAGAAATACGGCAGCCAACTCGTCGTTATCGGCGTTCATTCCGCAAAGTTTGAAAACGAAAAAAACACTGAAAACATCCGCAAAATAATTTTGCGATATGGCTTAGAGCATCCGATTGTCAACGATGCGGATTTCAAAATTTGGGATGCATACGCCATCCGTGCCTGGCCTGGGTTAGTTCTGATTGACCCAGACGGTTACATCGTTGGCAGATGGTTTGGTGAAGGTCAATTTGACACCATTGATAATGCTATCATGCAAACGACGGCGGAATTTCGCAAAAAGGGAAGTTTGAATGAAGAACCGCTAAAATTTGCTTTGGAAAAAGCCAAGGTCGGCGATTTGCCATTAGCGTTTCCGGGCAAAGTTTTGGCGGATGAAAAATCTAAACGTCTTTTTATCTCAGATTCCAACCACAATCGAATTGTCGTTACGGATTTTGAAGGCAAGTTAATTGAAACCGTCGGCAACGGCACGGCGGCGGCAAAAGATGGTAATTTTATTGCCGCGAGTTTCAACCGTCCGCAAGGTCTGGCGTTTGTCGGCGACAATCTTTATGTTGCCGACACAGGGAATAATCAGATTCGGCGCGTTAATTTGAAAACGAAAAAGGTTGAAACGATTGCGGGAACGGGCAAACTTGAAGATTTTGACGGCAACGGCGGAATTGCCAATACAACGGCGATAAGTTCACCTTGGGATTTAACGCTGGTCGGCAAAAACCTGTTTATTGCGATGGCTGGTTCTCATCAGATCTGGCGGATGGATTTAGAGAAAAATATGATTGAGCCGTATGCCGGAACGGGACAAGAAGCGCGGATTGACGGCAAAATTGGCGAATCGGCTTTTGCCCAACCTTCGGGAATTATTTCCGACGGCAAACATCTTCTGGTTGCCGACAGCGAATCGAATATCATCCGTCAGATTGATATAAACAAAGAAACGGTGGAAACGCTGGTCGGCGGCGATTTGTTTGATTTTGGCGATAAGGACGGGATGGGCGACGATGTGCGTCTGCAACATCCTTTGGGCGTTACGCTTTACGACGGGAAAGTTTTGATCGCCGACACTTACAACCACAAAATTAAAATGCTTGACACGGAAAAACAAACCGTTACAACCGTTTTAGGAACGGGAAAATCGGGACAAGCCGACGGAAAAACGCCGACATTTTACGAACCGGCGGGTTTGAGCATCGCCGATGGCAAACTTTTTGTCGCCGATACGAACAATCACGCGATTCGCGTTGTGGATTTGAAAACGAAAGAAGTTTCGACGCTAAAAATCAAAGGTCTAACGCCGCCGACGGAAAGCAAGGACGAAGCAAATAATTTTTCGCCAAATGCCAATGAAACTGAACTCGAAACTCAAAAAATTTCGGTAAACGCGGCAAATTCCCTAGTTTTTAATATCGGTTTGCCTGAAGGCTATCACTTAAATCCAAACGCGCCGCAACGTTATGAAGTTTTGTTAGAAAACGGACAAAATGTAAAAATCGCCAACGCGAAAGAAAGGTTCAAAAAATTGCCGCTTATCGTGCCGTTTCAAACCGACAAAAAAGGCGCGGCAATGCTGAAAGCAAAATTGACGGTTTATTACTGCCGCGAAGATAATACGGGAACTTGCCTGATAAAAACGCTGATTTGGAAAATTCCGCTCGATGTTGTCGCCGATAGAAAAGTTTCTTCCAAAGTCGAAATTTCTGGCAATGTTTTTTAAGTGAGAATTGAAAAGTGAGAACTACAAATCAACCTCTCGCTTCTCACTTTTCAGTTCTCATTTCGCACCTTCTAGAGCTGCCAAAATTTCGGAACTAAAATCATTGCGGCGATAAAAACGACAATTGTTAAAATCGTGCCGACTTTGACAAAATCCATAAAGCGATAACGTCC
>JACCYR010000423.1 GCA_013696385.1 Acidobacteriota bacterium | reverse complement strand
ACGAACCGCCGAGCGGGTCAACCGTATTCACCACGCCGGTTTCTTCGGCGATGATTTGCTGTGTGCGAAGAGCAATCAACGCGGCTTGGTTTGACGGCAAAGCCAACGCTTCGTCGTAAGCGTCGGTGTGCAGAGATTGCGTTCCGCCCAAAACTCCGGCTAGTGCTTGGATTGCGACGCGGGTGATATTATTAAGCGGTTGCTGAACCGTCAGCGAAACTCCGGCGGTTTGCGTGTGAAAACGCATTTGCATTGTGCGCGGATTTTTTGCGCCGAAACGCTCTTTCATTGTTTTCGCCCAAACGACACGCGCCGCCCGATATTTGGCAATCTCTTCAAAAAAATCATTATGAGCGTTAAAGAAAAACGAGATGCGCGGAACAAATTCGTCAACATTTAAGCCACGCTCAACGCCGTATTGCACGTATTCCACGCCGTCGCGCAAAGTGAACGCTAATTCCTGCAAAGCCGTCGCGCCCGCTTCGCGGATGTGATAACCGGAAACGGAAATCGGATTATATTTTGGAACGTGCTTGACGCAATACTCAAACGTATCAATCACCAACTTCATCGCCGGTTTGATTGGATAAATCCATTCCTTCTGCGCAATATATTCCTTCAAAATATCATTCTGCAGTGTGCCGGAAATTTTGTTGAAATCCGCGCTTTGTTTTTCGGCGACAACCAAATACATCGCCAAAAAAATCGAAGCAGGCGCATTGATTGTTTGCGAAACCGTAACCTGTTCAAGCGGAATGCCGTCAAATAAAACTTCAAAATCAGAGAGCGAAGAAATCGCCACGCCGCATTTTCCGACTTCGCCTTCTGATAAAGGAGAATCCGCATCTAAGCCCATCAACGCGGGCAAATCATAAGCTACTGACAAGCCCGTCTGCCCTTGCGCCATCAAGTATTTAAAGCGTTTGTTGGTTTCTTCGGGCGAAGAAAATCCGGCAAATTGCCGCATCGTCCAAAGCCTGCCGCGATAACCCGTCGGATGAATTCCGCGTTTGTAGGGAAATTCGCCCGGAAAACCGATTTCATCAATCGATTCGGTGTCGGCTTCGGTGTAAAGCCGTTCAACCGGCTCTAAGGAGACGCCTTCAAAACTCTTTTTGCGTTCCGGCGATTTGTCCAAAACCTTTTGTAATGTTTCCGTTTCCCAACGCTCAACCGCCGCTTGTTTTTCTGTTAGTGCTTCTTTTATTTTGGTCATAATTTTCCTTAAATTTTTGCTGCGATACTTAGTTTTAATTTTAATGCAGCAGAAGAAAAGTCGCAAAGAAGAGTTGTAGTAATAGCAAAAAGATAATTGCAAAAGGCTTTTTCTTTTGACCAGAATTTTATCTGAAATCGCTGATTAAAACCGTGTCGCTGATTTTCATTTCGCGCGTTACGGCGAGTTGTTTGCTGTCGGGCGACCACGCAAAATGCATAAGAACATCGAAGGCTCAAAAGCGTATGCCGAAGCTATAAAGAACCAGTTGAAGACAATTTTTAGAGCCGAAATCTAAAATGAAAATTCTGGTTACCCAATTTTTGTTATCTTGCGGCTTTTCTCAATTTGCAATATATTTATACAGAGTAAGGAAATTATAAAGCTATGTTCCCAAGAAAATTTTTGTTTGTAGTTGTGAGTTGTTTGTTGTTGAGTGTCGGCGTTGTCGTGCTGCTTTTCGCCGCTAACCCGAAATTGGCGAAAGCCGAATCCCTAGGCGCGCCCGAAACCATGTCTGACGCTTTCGGCGGCGAACAAAAGTTTCAAGAAAGCATTTGCTTAACTGATGAAAAACGGGCTGAGATTCAAGAACAATTGCAATTGAGCATCAATAAACTTCGCGCCGAAGACAAAATCGCCGCGATTGATTCGAGCCTGCCGCCGCAATTTATTTTTCCGGTGCGCGGCAATGCAGCGGCAGTAACGGATTTCGGCGTTCATCGCATGGTCAACTTTGTTGACCACAATCCAGCCTTTCCGAGCCAGGTGCGCGATTACTACTGCGGAACACGAACCTATGACAACTCCAATGGCTACAACCACAAGGGCATTGATATTGCTAATTATCCGTTTTCGTGGAATAAGATGGACAACAACGAAACGATTGCAGTTGCCGCCGCCGACGGTCAAATCATCTTCAAATCGGACGGCAATTTCGACCGCAGCTGCACGTTTAACAACAACAGTTGGAACGCCGTTTATTTGCGCCACGCCGACGGCACGGTTTCTTGGTATGGACATTTGAAGCGCAGTTCGCTGACGACGAAAGCCGTTGGGCAAAGCGTCGCGCAAGGCGAGTATTTGGGTGTTGTCGGCAGTTCCGGCAATTCGACTGGACCGCATCTGCATTTTGAAATTTATAACGCTTCCAATCAATTGCAAGACCCGTATCAGGGAACTTGTAACTTGATGAATAGCTTCAGCTATTGGCTCATTCAACCGGCTTACCGCGACTCGTCCATTAACAAGCTGATGACGCATTCTGCCCCGCCGGTTTTTCAGTCTTGCCCAAATCCCGACATTCCCAACGAAAAAAATGTTTTTACGCCCGGCAGTCAAGTTATCGTCGCCGCTTATTACCGCGACCAAGTCGTCGGACAGGAAAGCCAACTTTTCTTGATTCAGCCCGACGGCACGGTTTATCAAAGCTGGACGCACGTCAGCCCAAACACATATACCTCGTCTTATTGGTATTTTACTCGCAATTTGCCCGCAAATGCTTCAATTGGCACGTGGAAATTTCGCGTCGTTTATGAATCAAAAACTTACGAACACACTTTTCTCGTTCGCGCCGCTCAATTGTTTGATTTTGACGGCGACGAGAAAGCCGATGTTTCTGTTTTTCGACCTGAAAACGGAGTCTGGTATCTGAACCAATCGACAAATGGATTTACCGGATTAGCTTTCGGGTTCGGCACGGATAAAATCGTGCCAGCCGATTACGACGGCGACGGCAAAACCGATGTCGCTGTTTATCGCAACGGAACTTGGTTTTTGCAAAGAAGCAGAGATGGATTTCTCGGCATTGCCTTCGGCGCGACAACCGATATTCCGATGCCGGCGGATTTTACCGGCGACGGACGTGCGGAAATAGCTGTCTTTCGCCCGTCAGACGGCGGTTGGTATATCTACAATCTGATTAATAATCAATTTACCGCCATTCAGTTTGGACAAGCCGAAGATGTTCCGGTTGCGGCTGATTACGACGGCGACGGTAAAGCCGATGTTGCTGTTTTCAGAAACGGAACGTGGTATCTGTTGAGAAGCAGAGATGGTTTCACAGGAGTAGCTTTCGGGCAATCAGGAGATAAACCAGTTCCGGCAGAATATGACGGCGATGGTAAAGCGGATATAGCTGTCTTTAGACCATCAAACGGAACTTGGTATCTGCAACAATCAACTGCAGGATTTACTGGAGTTCAGTTTGGAATATCTTCGGATAAACCTGCACCGGCAGATTATGATGGTGATGGAAAGGCTGATATTGCCGTATTCAGAGATGGAACTTGGTATCTGCAAAGAAGCGGTCAAGGCTTTACGGGAGTGGCGTTTGGCGCGGCAACTGACAAACCGATACCGGCGGCTTTCGTTCAATAGCGCGGAGAGCTAGATTCGGAAAATCGCGCTTCCATTTTCCATTCTTAATATTGAATCAAACTGCCTTCACGTTTAGCCCGTTTTATTGCCCGCCCAAAAACCCAGAGCGAAAAGGGAAGCAAAACGACGAGAAAACCCAAAAGTGTGAAAAGCGGTGTTTGGACTTCGCTCAAACCTTTGCCTTGGATTAAAATCGCTCTAATTCCGTCCAGCCCGTGAGTCGAAGGATTGATGTAGGAGAGAGCTTTGCCGCCGGTTTCGCCCAACGCTTCCTGCAGCATTTCTTTGGGAAAGAAAACGCCGGAAAAAAGCGCAGTTCCCGCGCCGAGCAGAATTGCAAACGGGTCGCCGCGCTTGAACGCCATCGTAAAACTTGCCGATAAAATTCCCAGACAAGCTAAAACCAAGGTGGTTAAAACTAAAAATATCAAAGCCAATAAAAAACTGCCTTTGTATTGCACATTAAAAAACAGCCAGCCGAAAAACAGATAGAGAAATGAATTAAATGTTGCTTCAACGTATGACCAAGCCGAACTCGAAACCACAACCGTCGGGACGTTTATTGGCGTAAGCAGAACACTTTCCAAAGTTCCCTGCATTTGTTCCTGCCGAATTGCGTTGGCAAGCGCGGAAAATCCGACCAAAAAATAATTGAGCATTGCCATTCCTGTCAGCCACGCTGCGAGCGGATTATGCCACTGTTCATATTGAGCAAGTGGAAAACCCGCAAAAATGCGCGAGATAAAAAAGAATGTCGTAACAATGCCAAGAATCCAAAGAATTTTGATAAAAAACTCAACGCGGTAAGACAACGCGAGTTGAAAATCGCGGATGATAAAGGCTCGGATGCGGCGCAAAAGAAACATGCTAGTAATTTACAACGTCGAACAATTTTTGAAAACAGAAAAAAGTATAATTGCAATTGTTTTGTTATCTCTAATACAATAATCGAATGAGAATTTCTCCGACAAAATTATGCTGCGTTTTCATTTTAAGCATTTTTTTATTCAACGGGTGCGGCAAAAATGAAAATAGCAACATCAATCAGCCGATAAATCAAACCGCGAATAATGATAATGCAAATATCCCCAAAGATGACGTAGAAGAACTCGAAAGGATAATCAAATTACCGTTTCATCCCGAAGAAGCAACTTGGCGCGAAACTGATTTGGAGACGAAAGGCAGCGATAATCGCGTTCCCGCGGCAAATGGGAAAAAACTTACGGTTGTTTTAAAATTTTCGGCGGAAGACGCAAATAAAATCATCGAACAAGCCGAAAAATATAAACCTGCTGCTGCTTCGGACGTTGATGCGGAAGATTGGTTTCCCGCCGAACTGATTGCCCAAAGTCAGCTTTCGGGCGACGAAAATTTGAAGGGGAAATCCTTTGTCGCCAACGATTTTCTGCAACCGCCTTACGTCAACGGAAAAATTACGCGCATCAGCAATACGGATTATTTTGTGCTGGAATTGACTTCATTTTAAAT
>JACCYR010000430.1 GCA_013696385.1 Acidobacteriota bacterium | reverse complement strand
GGTTGCAACTTTTACGCCGCCATTTTTCGCCACAAAGCCAAAATTGTCTGCCGCGTCGTGCGGAACGCTGAAAGGCTCGAAATCAATATCGCCGATGCAAAAATTCTTGCTTGATTCAATTTCAACTGTCCGATTTTTTATTTTTTCGGCGCGTTTGGCGGCTTCGTTATTTTGGCGATGCGTGTCGTGCAAATAAGCATTTTTCGTTTCGCCCGACATATAAACTCTGCAACCGACAGTGTTAAGCAAAACGCGCAAGCCGCCCGCGTGGTCGCCGTGTTCGTGCGTGATAAGAACTGCATCCAAATCATTAAAATCTACGCCGACAACCGCCAAGCGACGCAAAGTTTCCTTCGCGCTCAAGCCGGCATCAACTAAAATTTTTGTTTTTTCGGTGCAGATTAAAACGGAATTTCCTGTCGAACCGCTGCCGAGAATTGTAAATTTCATCAATTTAAAGATGTTATCACGAAATTAATTTAACAGATGTTTTTGTTTAAACTTTTGCTGAAATTGATGTTCCGTTACCGCTTTCAGTTTGCTGCCGCGCGTGATACGAACTGCGCGTTAAGGGCGAAGATTCGACGTGCTTGAAACCTAAACTTAAACCGATGCGTTTCCATTCGGCGAATTCTTCGGGTGTAACGTAGCGTTCGACGGGCAGACGTTTTTCGTAAGGCTGGAGATATTGCCCGATAGTCATAATGTCGCAGGAAACGTTTCGTAAATCCTTCATCAGCGCGACGACTTCTTCAAATTCTTCGCCCAAGCCAGCCATAATACCGCTTTTTGTTTTCATCTGGGAAAAGCGCGTGTCGCGGTAATGCGCCGCGCGTTCTAAAAGCGTCATTGATTGCTGATATTTTGCATCGGGACGCACGCGACGATAAAGCCGCGCAATCGTTTCCGTGTTGTGATTAAGAACTTCAGGACGCGCTGCCAAAACCGTGTTGAGCGCGTTTTCATTGCCTTGAAAATCGGGAATCAAAACTTCGACACGGCACGTCGGGTTTATTTCGTGAACTTTGCGAATCGTTTCCGCCCAATGCGCCGCGCCGCCGTCAGGTAAATCATCACGATTGACCGATGTAATAACGGCGTGTGCCAAACCCAAATGTTTCACCGCCTCGGCGACGTGCATCGGTTCGAGCGGGTCGAGTTCCATCGGCTTGCCTTTGTTGACCGCGCAAAAACCGCAATGCCGCGTGCAGGTGTCGCCGCCGAGCATAAATGTCGCCGTTTTGTCCGTCCAGCATTCAAAGATGTTCGGGCAACGCGCTTCTTGACAAACCGTGTGCAGATTCAAGCCGTCAATCAATTTCAAAACCGCATTCTGATTAGTCGGATCGCCGATTTTGATTTTCAGCCAATCAGGTTTTGGCAGTCTTTCCCGCTTTCTGGTTCTGGCAACGAATTTTTCGATTAAAACTTTTTCTTCAATCATATAAATAATAAAACCACAGATTAACATAAATATGAGCGAATTTTAACTTCAAATCCGTGCCTGTCTATGTTCATCTGTGGTTAAAATTTCGCTTTTGCTAAATTCAAAATTATGCGCCGCGTAATTTTTCGTAACGTGCGGCAACCGCAACCCAATCAACCACGTCCCACCATGCTTTCAGATAATCAGGTCGGCGATTATTGTATTTTAAATAATAAGCGTGTTCCCAAACGTCGTTGCCGAAAATCGGCTCGATGCCTTTTTGCAAAGGCGTATCCTGATTTGGTGCAGATTCAATTTTCAAGCTGCCGCCGTCCGAATAAACGAAAACCCAGCCCGAACCGAATTGTTTGACTCCGGCATCGTTAAATTTAGTTTTGAAATCGTCAAATGAACCGAACGCGCTGTCAATTGCAGATGCCAAACTGCCCGACGGTTTGCCGCCTTCGTTGAGTTTCATCGTCGTCCAGAACATCGAATGATTAGCGTGTCCGCCGCCGTTGTTGCGAACCGCCGAGCGAACATCTTCCGGCGCAGAATCTAAATTACCGAGCAGTTCCGCCAGCGTTTTGCTTTGTAAATCTTTATGTTTTTCGACGGCTTCGTTCAACTTGTCAACATATGCCTTATGATGTTTATCGTGATGCAGTTCCATCGTTTTGGCATCAATGACAGGTTCGAGCGCGTCGAAATCATATTCGAGCGCGGGCAGTTTAAATGGATATTTTTGATCTTTTGCTTCGTTTGCCATAATTTTTTATTTCTCCCTGCTAAATTGTTAAAAGCGGTTTCCGGTCTTTGGTTTTTGGTCTTCGCGGATAATTACTAAGTTTCGAGTTTATGACTTACAAAGACCAGAAACCCAAAATCGAAGACCTGAATAAATTTATTCTGCTGGTCTT
>JACCYR010000429.1 GCA_013696385.1 Acidobacteriota bacterium | reverse complement strand
GCAAATCAAAAGGCGCATCGAAAACTTTTGAACTGAATACGAATTTAAAACCGCAAACCGTTATGTTTGAAGGCTACGAAATCAAATTGGTGAATCTCAACCCAAAACCCGCAACCAACATCCGAATTAATCGAAACGGTTATACGGCAACTTTTGTCGTGAGCAAATTGGCAAATTAAAATCTTAATATTTCGTGTTTTATAATAAAATCGTGAAACCTTCCTGCTCAAAATGATTATCGTGCGTCAAGATTTCCTGCAAACCGAGATTTTTCATCGTCAGCATCGAAACGCAATCGGTCAAACTATAGCCTTTATCTAAACGCTTTTCGTAAAAACCAAGCGCGTCGGAAAAAGTTTCTGATTTGTGCGGAAGATATTCAACTTCCTCATCTATCATAATTGTGCGAACTGCGTCAACCGCTGATTTTCTCGCTAATGAACCATATTCGGAGAAATAATTAAGAACTTCGATTAAAATAGTTTCAGTTGTAACAATTTTAATTTCGCCAAGCAGTTTGCGCGTTTCAACTGCTTGACGATGCCATTGGTCTTTTGGATTCAGCACGGCAACCCAATAAAGCGTATCGGCAAAAACTTTGTCGTTCATTTCTTTTTCTTCGGTGCGCCGTAAAGGTAATGATCAATGT
Organism: Acidobacteriota bacterium; assembly: GCA_013696385.1. GTDB lineage: Bacteria > Acidobacteriota > Blastocatellia > Pyrinomonadales > Pyrinomonadaceae. The sequence continues at coordinate 1,808 of JACCYR010000429.1, read as the reverse complement.
TTTCCGCGCCGTCAACAGGAAGTTTTTCCCAAATTTCGTCAGGCACACGCTTGCTTATAGCTTCTAATTTATCAAGAAGCGATTGCTTTTTCGGCTTTTCTGTTTCTTCGATTGAAACAACAAACTCTAAAACTATTTGCTGTTTTTCAAGCGGCAAAATCTGCATTTTTTCCGCGACAATTTGTGATAAATCAGTCGGCATAAATTTCACCTCATTTTTTATTCATCAATTCTTCAATCTCGTCGGCATCTTTCGTAACTTTCGCGGTCAGATTCAAGTTTCCATCTTCGGTAACTAAAACGTCGTCTTCAATCCGAATACCGATGCCGCGATATTTTGATGGCGCGTCTTTGTCGTCAGGCGGAATGTAAAGTCCGGGTTCGACCGTTAAAACCATTCCGGGCGCAAAGGGGCGCGAGTTTTTTGCTTTTGCGTCGGTGAAATAACGTCCCGCGTCGTGAACATCGAGTCCGAGATAATGCCCGACACCGTGCATATAGTATTTCATAAACTTCTTTTTCTTGATTAAATCTTTGGTTTTGCCCTTTAAGAGTCCGAGTTTTTTCATTCCTTCGGTCAGCAGTTCGATGGAAAGTTCGTGGCGTTGTTTGATGGTGTTGCCTTTTTTTGTCGCTTCGATACAGGCGATTTGCGTTTCCAAAACCACGTCATAAACATCGCGCTGCGGCTTTGTAAATTTGCCGCCGACGGGAAATGTGCGCGTGATGTCCGAAGCGTAGCCTTTGTATTGTGCGCCCGCGTCAATCAAGAGCAAATCGCCGTCTTTGAGTTCGGCGTTGTTTTCAACATAATGCAGAATCGTCGCGTTGTCGCCGCCGCCGATGATTGAATTATATGCCACGCCGGACGCGCCGTTATCGCGCATATAAGATTCCATCATCGCTTCGACTTGGTATTCATTCATTCCGGGTTTGACGTTTTGCATTGCCAAAATGTGCGCTTCGGCGGCAATGTCGGCTGACTTTTGCATCAAATCAATTTCTTCATCGGTTTTGAAAAGACGCATTTCGTGAATCAAAATTGTCGGGTCAATAATCGTATGCGGTGGATACGCGGTTTTGAGTCGGCGAATTCTTTGACCGGAAAGATAATGCAAAATCTGCTGGTCGAGTTTTGTGTCAACGCCGAAACGGTAATAAAGTTTTTCGTGTCCGTTGACGAGTTTCGCCATCTCGCTTTCAAATTTTTCAATCGGAAATGCTTTGTCCGCGCCGTAATTTTTCTTTGCGCCGTCAATGCCCTCGCGTCTGCCATACCAAGTTTCCATCAAAGGGTCGCGCGAGCGAACAAACAGCGTGAACGGATTTTTCTTATTTGACGGATTGATAACCGCAATCGCGTCCGGTTCGGGAAATCCGGTCAAGTAATAAAAATCGGGGTCTTGGTGAAATTTGAATTCTGTGTCGTAACTGCGCGTAACTTCGTGCGCCGCCGGTATAATCGCAATCGAATCTTTGCCGATTGCTTCCATGAAATTTTTCAATTGTTGTCGCATATTTTTCTCCTTGCCGAATTTTAACGCAAAGACGCGAAGAAAACTAGGAATGAATTTACAGGGATAAATAGGATAAACACGAATGTTTTTATAAAATCAGACTGATTTTGTAATCGCTAAATGTGATTGTAAAGTTATCTATCCTTGTCTATCCTGAAAATCCCTGTTAATTTCTTCTTTTGAATTATGGATTTACGCATCACGGAAATTTTTCTTTCGATTCAAGGCGAATCAACTCACGCTGGTCGCCCGTGCGCGTTTGTGCGTCTGACGGGCTGCCCGATGCGATGC
>JACCYR010000427.1 GCA_013696385.1 Acidobacteriota bacterium | reverse complement strand
GTGTCTTTGAAACCGATGGCACGAAGCAAATTTTTATCGCCACGCACGACGGAATGGCGATTCGTTTTGATGAATCGGATGCGCGTCCGCTTGGCAGAGTCGCCCGCGGCGTGCGCGGTATCAAATTGCGAAAAGGCGATTATGTTGTTTCGGCTTGCGCCGTATCAAAAGAGGAAACCGAAAATATGCTTTCGGTTTCCGAACAAGGTTTCGGCAAACAAACCAAAGTCGGCACCTATCGCCTGCAAAATCGCGGCGGAGTCGGCGTGATAAATATGAAAGCAACAAAGAAAACCGGCAAAGTCGTCGCTGTTTTTCCGGTTGACCCGGATTCGGAAGTAATTATCATCACGCAGCAGGCAAAACTTATCCGCCTCGAAGCTGATAAAATCCGCAAAACCGGCAGAAGCGCGCAAGGCGTTACGCTGATTCGGATGAACGACGGCGATATGGTAACGAGCGCGTCGTTATTAGATGTTTCGGAAGATGAAGAAATAATCGGCGAAGAAAGTTAGTTAAATTTTCAAAACAGAATAATTGAGCCGATAGAATTTTAATTATCTATCGGCTTTTTTATTCGCAGACTTTGCAACAAAATTCTTCCTTTGTGCGTGTCTTTGGTGTATTCTCTCTAAAAATCAGGAGAAATTTAAAATGAAAACCCGCTTAAGCTTTTATATTCTTTCTGTTCTTGTTTTGGGTTTAGTTGTTAATACAAATTCACAATCTGCCGGCAAATTGTCGCCGACAAATCAAATCAAAGACGCGCCGACTGCCGCCGCCAAACTGCGCGAACTTTATCAAAATCGCAACTATGAAAGCGGTTATGAACTCGGAGAAAAATTAACCGCGCAATTTCCCGAAAATCTCGAACTGCAAGCCTGGTTTATCGTGAATATGGCGCGAAATGATTACTTTTTGAGCAAAGAAGCCGTTGAAGCAGCAAAAAAGTTAGCCGAAAACAACCGTGAAAACGCTTGGGCGCAATTTGCCTTGGCAAATGCTTATATGCGCGGCTTGCAGTATATTCAAAACCTGCAAAAAGATGATCTGCAAATTAAAGAAGCAATTTCCGCCGCCGAGAGAGCGTTAAAGCTCAACCCCGACGACGAAGATTTTATACTTCTTTACGCTTCGTCTTTACTGATGCAAAAAAAATATAATGAAATTTATGCCCTGTTGGATCAGAACTCGTCGAAAATAAAAGACAAATCGCGCCTTCTGTTGATGAAAGCGGAAGTTTTATATCGGCAATCGGTTGATGAAAAAAATGATGAGGGAAAGAAGAAACTCAGCTTTAAAAGCTTTGCCAAAGCTCTTGAAACGAGTCCGAATTCGGTCAACGCAAATTATGTCTACGGCATTTATCTGAATTACGAAAAACGATTTGCCGAAGCCTATTCGCAGTTGAAGAAAGCCGCCGCGCTGTCACCAAATGTTTTGCATATCAGAAAAGATTTTTGGAAAACAATTTTGCACGGTCAACCCGCCAAAACCGACGCGCAAAGAAAGAATGAAGTCATCGCGGATATAAACAGTTTAATACGTCTGCGTCCTAATTCAGCAAAGGTTTTGGAAACTGTTTCCGCCTTTTACGAAGAATCTGAAATGCCGGACAAGAAAAGGGAAGTTGACGCGCTTATTCTCAAAAACTTTTCGCAATCGGCGCAGGCAGAGCGGATTTTGATATGGCAAATCAGAAGATTTGATTATTTTGGAGAAGACAAAAAAATTGACGAAAAAAAAAGGCTGCAACTTGTTCAGATGATTAGAGATTTCATCAATCGTCCGAACCATTTTGATAAAAATTATCTCGGTGAAGCCTACTCAAATCTTTTTTTTCAAATCAAAGACAATAAAAACATTTCAGACGCGGAACTTTTGCAAATTGCAGAAGAAGCGAGCAAATCGCAGCAAATTCAGCCGGACAAAACATATTCGATGATTGTTGCGGCTTTGATTGACCGAAAGATGTTTCGGGAAGGCGAAAAATTTGTCAATATCGGTTTTGAAAAAGTTAAAAGCGAAAGCGAGGCGCAGCGCAATTCCGTCAAAGATGAAAAAGAAATCAAGCAAAATCTGAATGAAATGAATTCGACTCTGCACAGTATAAATGGCTGGCTTTTTTTCAGAGAAGCACGGCTTGATGAAGCCGAAAAAGAACTTGAAACAGCCGTCGAACTTAATAATCAAGATTTAGCAGCTTTTAATCGTTTGGGACAGATTTATGAAGCAAAAAATAAATTTGATAAAGCCGAAGATGCGTATATCAAAGGTTATTCGTCGCGCCCGTCGTCAAATGAATTAAACTTAAAATCGCTCAAATCTCTTTATGAAAAACGCGGCGGCAATACGGAAAACTTTGCAGTATATTTTGAGAAAGTCAAGGTTATTGAGCGTCAAACACGAAAAGAGCGAATTCTTTCGGCAAAAATCAAAGACGCGAAAAATATATCGCCTTTTATATTGAAAAATTTGGATGCGAAACCGATTTCGCTGGCAGATTTGAAAGGTAAAGTCATTGTCATCAACGTTTGGGGAACTTGGTGCGCTCCATGTGTCAGAGAAATGCCTGAAATTCAGGAACTTTACAAAAAATATGTGAATGACAAAGATGTGGTGATTTTGACGATTAATAATGATGAAGATTTAGCGAAAGTGCAAAAATTTATGAACGAAAGAAAATTTAATTTCACAGTTTTGCGTGATGAAAATTATCTTGATAATGTCGAATTTCCCAGTTTTCCCCGAACTTGGTTTGTTGACCGCGAAGGGAAAATCACTTTTGACATCGGCTTTAGTGATAAATTGGTTGAAGAATTCGGTTGGCGGATTGAAGAAATGAAAAAAATGAAATAAAAAATGTTTTCTTCGTTCGCCCACACAAGGTTATACCAAAACAAAAAAAGGTGGTTCAGTTTAATCGATAAATAGCGATTAGTGAAAAGTGAAAAGTGAATAGGCGTGCGCCAAATTATAAATTATAAACTCTTAACTATTTTTCAGAAAAATCTCTTCACACCAACTTATTTTGTTTTCGTATTATTCCGCGCTCATCGCTAGATTTTCCGTAACGCGCTCGATGTCTGCGCCGACTTTTTTGAGTTTTCTGACGATGTTTTCATAGCCGCGGTCAATGTGATAAACACGGTCAATAATCGTTTTGCCGCTCGCGCACAGCGCGGCAAGCACGAGCGAAGCCGAAGCTCGCAGATCGGAAGCCTGAACGGGCGCGCCCATTAAACGAGTTTTGCCGTGAACGACTGCCGTATTTCCTTCAATATGAATTTCCGCGCCCATTCTGATTAGTTCGGCGACATGCATAAAACGGTTTTCAAAAATTGTTTCAACAACAGTTGATTTGCCGCTCGCTTGCGTCATCAAAGCCACATATTGCGCCTGCATATCGGTTGGAAAAGCGGGATGCGGTTCGGTTGTTGCGTCTTTTGCTTTGAGAGGCGCATCGCCGCATTTTACTAAAAGCGTATTTTTATTAATTTCCGTAATCTCAACTCCAACTTCGCGTAATTTTTTGATAACCGCCGCGAGATGCTTCGGCTGGCATCTGGAGATTTCCAGTTCGCCTCCGGTAATTGCGGCGGCAACGATAAAAGTTCCGGTTTCGATGCGGTCGGGAATAATCGAATGTTCCGCGCCGTGCAAATCTTCAACGCCTTCAATGACAATGGTTTCCGTTGCCGCACCTTCGACTTTCGCACCCATTTTGTTTAATAATTCAGCTAAATCTTCGATTTCCGGCTCGCGCGCCGCATTGTGAATCGTCGTTTTTCCCTTCGCCAAAACCGCTGCCATCATCACGTTTTCCGTTCCGGTAACGCTGACTTTTTCAAAAAATGTTTCCGCGCCAATGAGTCTTCCTTTCGGCGCGCGTGCCACAACATCGCCCGATTCAAGCGAAACGGTTGCGCCGAGTTGTTCAAATGCCTTTAAGTGTAAATCAATCGGGCGCGTTCCGATGGCGCAGCCGCCGGGCAGAGAAACCTTTGCTCGTCCGAAACGCCCAAGCAGAGGTCCGAGTGCCAAAACGCTCGCCCGCATTGTTTTGACTAATTCGTAAGGTGCTTCAAAAACTTCGATATTTTCTGCTTTGACTTTGTGTGTGTGGAGTTCCGGCGTTAAAACCGTCGCGCCCA
>JACCYR010000425.1 GCA_013696385.1 Acidobacteriota bacterium | reverse complement strand
TTTTTTAGAAGAATACCGCGACGATTTGACCGCGCTGATTTTGACGCACGGACACGAAGACCATATCGGCGCGCTGCCTTATTTTTTGAAAAAATTCAATCTGCCCGTTTATGGTTCGCGTTTTACTCTTGCGTTGGCGGAAAAGCGGCTGGAAGAACACGATTTGCTTGATTCGGTTTTGCTTCATCGCGCCCGCGCAAACGATGTAGTGGAAATCGGCAGTTTCAAAATAGAATTTATCCACGCTTCGCATTCTTTGGTTGATTGTTTTTCTTTGGCGATAAAAACGCCAATCGGAACGTTGATTCACACGGGCGATTACAAGATTGACGACCAGCCTGTCATCGGCAAACCTTACGATTTGAAAACTTTGGCAAAATACGGTGATGAAGGCATTTTGGTTCTGCTTTCCGATTCGACAAACGCAACTGTTGCGGGCAGAACGCCTTCCGAACAAGCGGTTATTCCCGCATTTGAAGAAATTTTTGCACAAGCGACGGGCAGAATTTTCGTGGCGACATTTTCTTCTTCGATGCATCGTTTGCAAGTTGCTTTCGATGTGGCAAAGGCTTTTAACAAAAAAGTCTGCGTTCTCGGACGTTCAATGCAAAAAAATGTCGAAATCGCCGCCGAACAAGGTCTTTTGGTTATTCCGCACAATACTTTGATTGCTTTGGGCGAATCGCGCAGCTTGCTTGACGATGAAATCGTCTATCTCGTTACGGGTTCGCAAGGCGAATCAAGAGCGGCACTGGCAAATCTGGCAAACGGCAGCTACAAAGGAATGGAAATTGAAAAAGGCGATACGGTTTTGCTTTCGGCGCGGATTATTCCGGGCAACGAGAGAGCAATTTCGCGGCTCATCGGTCATCTTTATAAACGCGGCGCAAATATCATCGAAGAAAAACGCCGTCTGATTCACGTTTCGGGACACGCTTCGCAGGAAGACATTCGGATTATGACCGAAACGGCGCGTCCAAAATATGTCGTGCCGATTCACGGCGAGTATTGGATGCTGTTTCGCCACAAGGAATTTATCAAAAATCACATCGAAGGTTATTCGGACGAAAACGTAATTTTGATTGAAAACGGCGATACTTTGGAGATTGACGAATTCGGCGCGAGAATTTCGGCGCACAGCGATCTCGAAAAAACATTTATTGACCAAGCCGCATTCGACGAAATTGATTATGACATTGTCCGCGAACGCAAAAAACTTGGCTTTAGCGGAATGATTTCGCTGGTCGTAACGATTGACAAAGACACTAAACAGTTAAAACAAGAACCGCAAATCACCGTCCAAGGCGTAGCCGGAATTGAGCCGCTTAACGGGCTTCTGCAAACCGCGCGAGAATCAATTGCCGACGCAGTTGCGGCAATGAAGCGCGAAGAATTTATCAATAAAAATGGGGCAAAAGAGAGTTTGCGCGTTCATCTGAAGAGATTTATCCAAAAGGAAACCGGCACAAAACCGGTGATTGTGCCGACGATTGTTGAAGTTTAAAATGAATTGTTTGAAACTTTTAAAATCAACAAAAGTTGAAATCGCGCCCGAAATATTTCATCTCATTTCTTTTCGCCTTTGCGGGAAACTAAAACATTTATTACAGATATCGGCTTTTAATTTCGCAAAAATCTCCTGCAAAGACGCTAAGGCGCAAAGTTCGATATAAATAAAACTTTTGAGTAAAACTGATTATTGATTATGTTGGATTTGAATTTTGTCAGAGAAAATTTAGAAGCGGTAAAAACTGCTTTGGAAAACCGTAATTTTCCGACGGCGAGTCTGGATAAGTTTGTCGAATTAGACGCGGAACGCCGCCGCGTGATTAGTGAAGCCGATAAAATAAATCAACAGCGCAATGTTTTAAGCCGGGAAATCGGCGCGTTGATGCAGTCAGGCAAACGCGCCGAAGCCGAAACGAAAAAAGCGGAAGTTGCGGGCTTGCGGGCAAAACAAGCCGAATTTGAGCAAAAGCGCACCAAAGCCGAAAGCGAAATGCGCGAACTTCTTTCAGGTTTGCCGAATATCCCCGCGAGCGATGTTCCGGTCGGCGCGGACGAAAGCGCAAATGTCGAAGTCAGAAAATGGAGCGAGCCGAAAGAGTTTGATTTTGAGCCAAAAGACCACGTTGATTTGGGCGAAAGTTTGGGCATTTTGAATTTGGAACGCGCAACAA
>JACCYR010000370.1 GCA_013696385.1 Acidobacteriota bacterium | reverse complement strand
GTAATGCCGATGTTTCGCAAAATTTAGGTTGGGCAAGCAGACCGAATTTATTGACGCTCATTCAATTCGCCTTTAATCTGAATGAACCGTTTTATTACCAAGCGAGCAATATTGACGCAATGTCAATTTGGATTATTACCATACCGCTTTTGCTTTTAATTGTTGCTGCCGTCATTTTCTATTTCGTCAATTGGAATAAACAGAGCGACATCGAGAAAAACGCCTTTTACTTTCTTTTGATTTTGATTACAACGCCGATTTTGCTGGCTTTTCTCGCAAGCTGGGTTTTGCCTTTTTCAATTTGGGGAACGCGGCATTTTATCATTGTTTTCGCGCCGTATGCGATTTTGCTGGCGGTTGCATTTAATAAAATTCAAATTAAACCATTAAAAATAATTTTGTTGGCAGCGGTTGCCGCTCTTTTCGGGATGGCTTTTTATCTTCAAATTCAGCGTGGAACGCAGCCTTTTATTTGGTGCGCGTGGGAGAATTTTGCTTCGCAGCTTCCGCGTCAAAATTCCGCCGAACCGACCAAGATTTTTGTTTTTGAAGATGACGCCGCTTATCTTTTCTGGTTTGCGTTGCGAAACGAAGACAAAAATTTTCAAATCGTCAAGGTCAACGGCATTTCTGAATTGAAAGAAGATAAAGCGTATTTTCTGCCGCGCGGTTTTAACTTGGTTCAAACGACCGACACAAACGGCTTAAACGGCGATAAGTTTTTTGTCGCCTTTCGTGCGAAAGAATTTAATTATTTGGAGCAACCTTTGCGAACATTGATTGATAAAGGTTATCGAATCGGCGAGCCAAGAGTTTTTCAAGCGCAAGCCTTAAAAGTATTTCTTGTGGAGGCTGAAAAGAAAAGATGAAACCACAGATAAATACAGATTTTTATCAGATTTCATTTGTGTGCATCTGTGGTTAATAATTCTTATTTTCGTTTCCACCTTACGCCGTCTTTCGTGTCTTCCAAAACAATTCCTTTTTCCAACAGTAAATCTCTGATTTCGTCGGAACGCGCAAAGTTCCGATTGTGTCTGGCTGCTTGGCGTTCTTCGATTAAATTTTCGATTTCCGCATCGAGTATTTCTTCTTTCACTTTGCCAAAAATATTAAGAACTGAATCGAATTTATCAATTATGTGCAAAATCAACGAGCGGTCTTCGGTGCAGATAACTTCGTGCGCCAAAGCCGTGTTCACTTCGCGCACAAGATTGTGCAATGCCGCAAGTGCCTGTGAGGTATTCAGATTATCGTCCATCGCCGCTTCAAAATCCGTCAGATAGTTTTTAACCTTTTCCTGCAAATCGGGATTGATGCCGTCTTTGAGATTTGACTCCGACAAACGCTTACGAAAATCGCGCAGACGTTCAATTGTATTTACTGCGCCGTCGAGGGTTTCAAATGTAAAATTCAATTGTTTGTGATACGGAACGCTCAAAAGCAAGTAACGAATCGCCGAAGCCGAATAACCTTTTCGGGTCAAATCGCGGAAAGTGTAATAATTTCCCAAACTCTTGGACATCGTTTCGCCTTCGACTTTAAGATGTTCAGCGTGCAGCCAATATTTGGCAAAAAGTTTAGCGGTCGCGCCTTCTGATTGCGCGATTTCGTTTTCGTGATGCGGAAATTTCAAATCAATTCCGCCCGCGTGAATGTCGAAAGTTTCGCCCAAGTATTTCATTGCCATCGCCGAGCATTCAATATGCCAACCCGGACGACCGCGCCCGAAACTCGCATCCCAGCCCGTCGGCTCATCAGCATCAACCAATTTCCATAACGCAAAATCGTTGGCATTTTCCTTGTCGTATTTGTCATTGTCAACTCTGCCCGACGCGCCCGAAACATTGCCCGCGAAATTTATTTTCGAGAGTTTTCCGTAATCTGCAAAAGCGGAAATACGATAATAAATCGAGCCGTCCGATTCGTAAGCGTGTCCATTTTCCAATAATTTTTCGATAATCTCAATCATCTCCGCGATGTGTTCGGTCGCCCGCGGCGCAATTTCCGGTCGCTCGATTCCCAAGGCATCCGCGTCTTCCCAAAACGCTTCAATAAACGGCGCGGTAAATTCGTCAATCGTCTTTCCGGCTTTTTTCGCTTCGTTGATAATGCGGTCGTCAACGTCCGTCAAATTCATCACGTGCGTTAAGTTATAACCTTTATATTTCAGATAACGCCGCAAAACATCGCCGAACGCAAACGTGCGAAAATTGCCGATGTGCGCGAAACTCCAAACCGTCGGACCGCAAATGTAAAGTCGCACGTTACCCGTTTTCAAAGGCTGAAATTCTTCTAATTGTCCCGATAATGTGTTGTAAAATTTAAGCATTAAGATAAACGGTCGTGTTCATCCGGTTCGATGTCCGGCACTTGCGACATAAATTCTAAAAACTTTTTGCGGCTTCCGTGCTTGGCGCGTTCCGCGATTAAACTTTCCGCTGTCCACGTGCCCAATGAATGCGCTAACGCGAGGCTGACGACTTGTTCGAGAGATAATTTTTCTCTCTCGGCAAAAGCGATTATCTGTTTGTAAATCGCGTCGGGAATTTGCGTTTGTATTTCCGACATTTTATTTCTCCTAAAACTCGTAAAAATTCTTGCGGCGCAGGCGACTTTGATGCCGAAAGTTTCCGCGCCGACAAAATTTCGCACGTTGAAAGTTACGATATAATCCGCGCCAGCGGCGATTGCCAATTCCAAAACAAATTCATCGTCGGCATCGCGCAAAAGCGGTCGCCAGCGAAAGTGAACCGGAACTTCGTTTGCAATCGAACAAATGAAATCTAAAAAATTGTCAATTTGCTCGTCCGTATAACCGAACTTCGCGCCGTGTTCGCGTGCCTTCGCTTCGTATTCGAGAACAAACGCGGTTGAAAGATTGATTTGCCAACGCGCATCCACCGCCGCAAGCTGAAGCAAAAGCCGATACGCCGCGCCGCGCTTTGAACGAATCGCCGCGACAATCACGCTCGTGTCAAGTATGACTTGCAAAAGTCTTCTCATTCAAAATGTAATTATATCGGAAAGCTCCAAAATCGAAACAAAATAAAATGAAATAAAAAGGCGGAAATTAGCGGCAACAGAATTCCTTCGGCGCAATGCCGAGTTCGGCGAGTAAATCTTTGGAAAGTTTTAACGCGGGACTTTTCATAAAGTTTTTGGATTATAACATCTTTCGCTGAATTCGCAAAAAGTTTTTGCGTCGTCGTGGCGAAAATCTTTTCTGTCGAAAAAGCAATAGAAGCTGGAAGTGTCAACAAACATCGGTATTTTATAAATCCTTGCCGTATTCGCGGGCTAGATCGGCATCAATCAATTCGTTGTCGCCGGAACGTGAACTATCGCCTTCGACCGCTCCGGCATAACTCATCAGTTTGGCAAGCGCAGTTCGGCGTTCTTCGACCGTCAACATTTTTTTGTTGTGCGGCAGATTTCGCAAGACAATTTCCAAGACAAACTTTTCGGCTGTTGCGCCCGTTTTTGCCGCCACTTGTTCGACTGCTTCAAAAACGTCATCCGGGATTTGCAGAACCAGATTCTTACTCATAATTAACACTCCTTGCCCATTCGCTTACTCGTCCGTTTTGTCGGCATCAATTCGTTTATTGTCCAAATCCGGCGTTTGATTTTGTTGGTTGTCCCTTGCTTCAGCCTCTTTCACCAAATCGTTAAGAATTAGAGATGCGATTTTTAACCGCTCAAATTCGCTCATCGGCAAAATGTTTTGAGCGTAAAATTCTTGAACATTCGTTTGCATATTCTGTTTCCTCTTAAGTTTGATTATAATCGTTCGCCGCTTAACTTACGATACAGCCAAGCCTTTGCCTTGCTCCATTCGCGCATCACGGTTACGCCGGAGATTTTCAAAACTTCCGCCGTTTCTTCGACCGATAAGCCGCCGAAAAATTTTAGCTCGACGATTTTTGCTTTGCGCTCGTCAAATGTCGCTAATTCATTTAAAGCTTCGTCGAGTGCAACCAAATCTGCGTCTTTTTCCGTCGTTACAGTGAACGCTTCTTCCAATGAAACGTGGCAAATGATTTCTTCATTCACCTTTGGACGCTTGCGGGCAAAATCAACCAAAATCCTTCTCATCAATTGCGCCGACACGCCGAAAAAATGCGCCCGATTTTCCCATTTCGCCGTTTTCCAATCAATCAGGCGAACGTATGCTTCGTTTGACCAGCGCGGAGGTTTGCAAAGTGTGTCCGTCGCGCTCGCGGCGCATATAACTTTTGGCGATGCGGTGAAGTTCGGCGTAAATCAGCGGCATTAATTTTTCTGCTCTGGTCATTTACTGCTAACGACAGCTCTTTGGCGAAGAATTTCAAGTGGAACTCAACTCCTTATATGGGCGGCGACCACGGCGGCTCACACGGCACGATTATGATGCTGCCGGATGATTATTACGCCGTCGGCATTGTCAATTCCGACATTTCTCCGGCTAACAAGGTCGGTCAAAATGGCGGTTCGGTGATGCTCACCAGAAATATAATGGAAGCGTTCAAAGCCGGTGTTGCCGCGAATTTTTAATGACTGCAAACCGAAAGAGTTTGTGTTACAAAATGAATATGAGAAGAGCCGGACGGTTGAAAAACTGTTCGGCTTTTTTTCAAAATGCGGAAACACGCACTCCGGCAAGTGTGATTTGCGTCCTTACTCCGTGCGGGCTTCTGCAAAAAAAGTCCTATCAAAAATAAAATTTCACCGAATGATAGTTTTTTCGCAATCGAACGCATTTATAAATGAAGCCGCCAAATTTCGGCGTTTCGGTAGAGTTTCTAGCGCAAAAGGACGAGGCGTAACCCGCGCACGAGTTTATTTGACTGACCAACAGGGCGAAACGCGCTACGCAATGACTAACTCATTTGGTTATTTTAGATTTGACGATGTGCCGGCTGGAGAAACGTATATTGTCAATGTTTTCTCAAAAAGCTATCAGTTCAGCTCGCAGGTTGTTACCGTTACGGAAGAAATAACTGAATTAAACTTTCTGCCGCAGTAAAAACTGTCAAAACGGGAAATTAATAACTGTCGATACTAAAAGCTGTGTTGATAAAAAATCACACGGCTTTTAAATCGTTTAAAGCCTGACATAAATCACTTTCGACAAAATTCTTTCGGGCTTCGTCAGAAAATAAAAACGCATGGCTGTAAAATCGAAGCGGATAATCTTTATCAAATTTCTCGACAAGTTC
>JACCYR010000420.1 GCA_013696385.1 Acidobacteriota bacterium | reverse complement strand
TTGAACGCGATTTGGATTTTTTGGCGGAAGCCGAAAGCATTGACAACGGCAAGCCGAAAACTCTAGCAAAAGCAGTTGATATTCCGCGTGCCGTTTCAAATTTCAAATTTTACGCAACGGGCGCGATACACACTTCAAGCGAAGCGCACGAAACCGTCGGACAAGCGATAAATTACACGCTTCGCCAACCGCTTGGCGTAGTCGGTTGTATTTCGCCTTGGAATTTGCCGCTTTATCTTTTCACTTGGAAAATCGCGCCCGCACTTGCCGCCGGTTGTTGCGTTGTGGCAAAACCTTCGGAAATTACACCGATGACGGCTTATCTTTTGTCAAAACTCTGCATCGAAGCCGAACTTCCCGACGGAGTTTTAAATATCGTTCACGGACTCGGAGGAAAAGCCGGTTCGGCAATTGTCGCGCACAAAGACGTAAAAGCGATTTCGTTCACCGGCGGCACGAAAACCGGACAAGATATTGCCCGAACAGCCGCGCCGATGTTCAAAAAACTATCTTTGGAACTCGGCGGCAAAAACCCGAATATCATTTTCGCCGATTGCGATTACGAAGAAATGCTCTCTGCGACGATTCGCTCGTCTTTTTCAAATCAAGGTCAGATTTGTTTGTGCGGTTCGCGCATTTTTGTCGAAAGAGCGATTTATGAAAGATTCAAAACGGATTTTGTCGGACGAGTTTCCGCCTTAAAAATCGGCGACCCGCTTGCTACGGAAACAAACATCGGCGCAGTCGTTTCAAAACCGCATCTGGAAAAAATTCTTTCATATATTGATTTGGCACAAACGGAAAGCGGAAAAATCTTGTGCGGAGGCAAGCAAGTAAAACTCGAAGGCAGATGCAGAAACGGTTATTTTATCAAACCGACAATTATCGAAAATCTCGCCCACGATTGCCGCACTAACAAAGAGGAAATTTTCGGTCCCGTCGTTACAATCGCGCCTTTTGACACCGAAGAAGAAGTTTTGAAATATGCCAACAGCGTCGAATACGGTTTGTCGGCGACGGTTTGGACGGAAAATCTCTCGCGGGCGCACCGCGTTGCCGAAAAATTGGAAAGCGGAATTATCTGGATAAATACGTGGCTGTTGCGAGATTTGCGAACGCCGTTCGGCGGAATGAAGCAATCGGGCGTTGGGCGCGAAGGCGGTTTTGAGGCTTTGCGGTTTTTTACCGAAGAAAAAAATGTTTGCATCAAGATCAATTTTAAATGATATGACTTTGCTATAATTCGTTTGAGGAAAAAGTTATGACAGTTGTTCTCGAATTAAAACCTGAAATTGAAGAAGCCTTGCAGAAAAAGGCAAAGGCAAACGGCTTTGAGGTCAATATCTATCTCGAAAAGTTGATAGAGAAAGATATTGACCACCCCAAAACTCTGGATGAAATTCTCGCGCCGTTTCGCCGCGAGGTTGAAGAAAGCGGAATAACCGATGATGAATTAGACGTTTTGGTTGAAGAATCTAAACAAGATATTCACAACGGTAAAACGCTATCATACGACAACGTAAAAAAACGCCTGAAATTCAAAAAATAAAATCTCTAAAGCGAATTTCACTTTTCCAGCGCATTAAAAATAAACGGAAACGTGCCGAAAGTTTGTCCGCGATGTTGCGGGCGAAAGGCGAAAAGGATGATTTTTCCTTTGCCATAATCGGTTTCCGCTAAAGCCGTTTTGCCGTTGAGATATTTTTCGCCCAAAACCCAACCCGAAAGCAAAACCTCTTTTTCGGCGTATTTGGCGATTGATTTGACTTTGCTTACGTCCGAGATTTCAAACGCCGAACTGTTGATAAAATATGCGGCGGTTTCTTTGCTCAATCCTTTGGCAAGCGCATTTGTCGTATTAACATTTAATCGGACAATCGAACCCGGATTATAAAATTCATTGCGCTTCAAACCGTTCAAGACATTTTTCAACGGCAGATTAAACTGCTTGATAATTAGTTCGCAACTGTCGTCAAAGCAAATCAATTTGCCGCCGCCCGCGACAAATTTTTTCAAATTTTCCATGCCTTCTTCGCCGATTCCGCCCGCAAATTCTTCCGCGTAACGTTCTTTTGACAAACCTTTGACAATCGAGTTTTCATTGTCGGCGGGCAAAATTATCGCATCGAAATTTAGATTGTTTCGGCGAAAGTCTTGGTCGGAAACCGATGAGTAAGTAATTTGATGATTGTCGAAAACAAGCCGCGTCCAACCTTCGTCCATCGAACTCGTGAAACTTTTATAAAGTCCGATTTTCGGCTTTGATTTTAGCGGATTCGATAGTTTGGCAAAAGATTCTGTGGTTGCGTTTAGGTTTAAGATTTGTCGCGCCCTGTTGATGTTTGTCAGTTTTTGCAATTTCTTATCGTCCAAATCTCTGATGTTCCAAGCCGTCGCATAATCAATTCCCATTTGCAAAGGCAACGTCCAACCGGCGACATCGTAGGGAACTTCCGCCTCGCCGTTTGCCTTTAATCTTTCGGGATAAACTTGCTTTTCAAACAAACTCAAAACATTATTTTTTTGCGGTTGAGCAGTAAAGACGAGAAAACTTCCCAACGGAATTTCACCGAACTTATTTTTATTTCCCGCGTCCAAACTCATTTCGAGTTCGTTTTTCATCTCATAAACTTCGATGCCTTGCCACATCAGAATTTCCAAAAAACGCGCCACGACTTCCTGATTCGGCTGTCCCGCATAAACGACAAACGCGTTTGGCTCATTTGGTTTGCTTTCCAGATTTGCTTTGCCGAGTTCGTAAAATGAGCGCAAATAACGCGGGCGAAACTTTGCCGCCATTTCGAGAAGCGCAAGCGAAGCGGTCATTTCGATTTCGGCAATATCGCTTGGTCGCCAAATTCCGCCTTGCCAAGCGTCAGGAAAATTGGTCGCGGTTTCAAGCGGAGAATTAAAACCTCGCGCACCACCGCCGCGTTTTAGTTTGTCCTGCGTTATTTCGATGGGCGACATGAAATCCGCGCTTGCCGCTTCCGACAATATGCCGATTGAGTTGTGATAATACGGCGCACTGCGAAAACCGCCGTGCCACCAAGTATCAAAAGTCGTGTTGGTCGCCACGCCCGCGATATTTTTCGCCTGCAAATCAGCCGCCATTTTGTAGCCGATAAGACCGACTTCGCGCAAAA
>JACCYR010000343.1 GCA_013696385.1 Acidobacteriota bacterium | reverse complement strand
GGGACAAATCGCTCGAAAGATGAAACAGCCATTGTTCGTTTTGTCAGCACCGATAAAATCGAAGTCGTGCAAGATTTTACAACCAGTAAAAGTTCACTTAACGATGCACTGGATAATTTATTCGTGGAGGGCGGACAAACGGCAATTATTGATGCGGTTTATCTAACGGCAAAAAAGGTTGAACAATATCAAAACTCTCAGAAAAAGGATGATGCTAGGTTGCGCGCCATAATTCTGGTTTCTGACGGCGACGATCGGGGCAGTTCCTACAAAGAGCAACAGCTTTTTGAGTTGCTGCGTGAGTCCCATGTGCAAATTTACGCGATTGGGTTTGTCAATGATTTAAGTAAAGAACCTGACGGCGGCAGTATTAGCCGTCAAGAAAAAGCAAAGACTTTGTTAATTCGATTAACTCAGGAAACGGGAGGAAAGGTTTATTTTCCAAATTCAATAAATGAACTTCCGCAAATCGCCTCTGATATTTCCGTCGAACTGCGCACACAATATTTAATTTCATATTCTCCGACAAATGAAAACCGCGATGGAACTTTCCGAAAAATAAAAGTGGTGATAGCCGAAGGAGCGAACAAAGAAAAAAGAAGTGCCATTACTCGCACGGGCAGAACTTCCGCACCGAAATAAAAGTATAAACTTACGAGACCGCCTCCGAACTTAAATTGAATTCGTATTAATTTGGGCTAAAAACGCAAAGACTGGTTTCAAATCTAAATAGTGTCGGGCATTTCAATCAATGCTCCTTCTTCAAAGGCGAGTATCAACCGTTCGAGAGCTTTAATTTGGCAGCGAATTTGCTCGCCATCTTCGGTGTCGGAGACAAGACGCGGACAGTCATAATCTCGAATCGTCGAAACTTGCGGCACAATATCCGCTCCGTTGTTAATCGCTTCGGTGATGGATTCGAAGTGATGGTGTTCGGCGATGGCGATTCGTTCCGGCGCGAGAATCAAAGTGTAGCCTTTATCGCCGTAGGCTTCAGAAAATGCTCCGTCAATCGTTACTGCTTTGCCGCTTTTCTTAACCGGCTCTTCACCTTTCTCGATTTTGACTGGCACGTGACCGTTGACGATCAATCCATCTGCGCCCAAACCGAATTCATCAAATAAGCGCGAGCAAAAATCCGCATCGTGAATCAGCGCGAAATACGGATTCTTTGTTTCTTTGTGAGTCTGCTTGTCTTCGATAAAATATGCCTCGAAGGTCGTCATCCGGTCTTTGCCGAAGAGCGGCGAAAGTGAACCCGTCCACAGATACCAGAGCCAATCGGCATCCTCGCCAACCGACTCAAAACCTTTGCGAAAGGAGCGGCGGACAATTGAATCAAGCGCGTCAAACAACTCTCGTCCGGCGTGCGGCTGCCCGTCAACTTCGAGCGAAAGCAGTTCGCCGCGCTCATCAACCGGAACGCAGCCGTGAAAAATCAATGTGTCGTCGCGTTGCAGCCACATTGCGCCATGCCGCACGACGTAGGACAGATGTTGCCAGAGTCTGGTGCTGGAAACGAATGATTCCTTTAAGCGGCTCATACATTCATTCTCTTCGGGCGACAGTTCGTAAGGATTTGACGGGTCAACAGTCGGCAAGAAAGAGTCGCGCAAAGGATAATTCTGTCCGTCGAGCGAAATCGTGTTGTCGTTCCAATTTATGTGATGAAGCAAAGTGCGATGCTCCATTTGCCATTCGGGGCGGCGTTGGATAATTTGACCTTCGAGTTTGAACTGCATCACGGCAACGGCTTTTTGCATTCGCGCAATCAACAAATCGTCATGCACCATTCCGCTTCGTTTTGCGCGAAATTGCGTCGCCGGATCGTTGGCATAAATTTGCCGCGCCAGAGTTTCAAGCGGTGAAAGCGTAATACCGTAACCTTCTTCGAGTTGAAATAATCTTAGATAACGCAAAGAAATTCGCAAAACAGTAGCAATTAAAGCTTCGTGTCCCAAACAAGCACCCATCCACGAAACGTCATGATTGCCCCAGGTAAAAGCAACATTTGGTTGCCGCATCAGATAATCAATGACTTTATCGAGTCTATCTCCTCTGTCGCCCAAATCACCCGCCACAACTAATTCCTTGACGGACAAATTACGAACCAACCGAGAGGCGGTGCGGATTGTTTGCACGGCACTACCATATTTGTCGAGCGCATTAATAATTGCTTCAACGTATTGTGGCAAGCGATATGCAACCGATTCGGACAACAGTTCCGAAAAAATCTCGCGTTCTTCGGGCGGAAATAGTTTCTCGACTTCTGCCCGCCGCCAATTGCTCGCCAGTTCGCGGATAATTTCAAACTGAAGCCGGAGCGTGTGTCCTATCCATTGTCGACGATGCGCGTCATCCGCAAGCTGCGGGCGGAGATGCTCGAAAGTTTCTCGCGGATAATACAGCACGGAAAGCAATTCTTTTTGTTCGTCTTCGGATAATCTCCCGGCGAAAAGAGTTTCAACTAATGTTCTGAGCGAACCGGAAGCGTTGTTGATAACGTGCCGCAGTTTTTTGTATTCACCGTGAACATCGCTGATGACATGAACCGTTCCTTTGGGCAAAGTCAGGGAAGCGCGAAGAATCGAAGCCTCCGCCAAAGCATAATTGGCATTCGGATAGCTTCGCGCCAACTCGCGCAAACCGATTAACTCCTTAATCTCAAAAGAAATAGCCATTTTGTATATTTAACTTTGGAGAAAATTCCTTATCTAATCAATTGAATTTGAATCGAGCAAACCGGGCGGAACGAGCAGCTCGCCGCTTGCCGCGTCAATAATGCCATTGTTTTCTTCTTCGATGCTGGTCGCCTGTGTGTAAATATCTCCGGCTACCCGGCGACAACGCATTTCACGTTTGAAATCTCGAATCCGCTCTGTCTTTTCTTCGTTCTCACCCGGTCCACCATAACCTGAAAAGCCGAATCCGCCCCATTCACTGATGACAAGCGGCGATTGCCCGTGATAGAAATACGGATCGCCGACAATCAGAGACTGCGCGGCAACGCCCTGCGTTTCTCCCGCAACAAGTCGGTCGAGAACCGATGACCAAGATGCCAAATCCGGCGTATAAACGTGAACCGTCAATAAATGCGAACAAAGTTTGCCGCGTTTGGAAACGTGATTCCATCCGTCGTTATCGACAACAAGCAGTTGCGGATAATGAACCTGCATATAATCGTAAGTGCTGGAAATATATTTACGCGTTTCGATATTCGTCGTGATGTCTTCCGCGCCCCAATCCTCGTTATACAAGCTGAAAATTACGATTGACGGATGCGAAGTGATAAAAACAAGCATTCTTTGGAGTTCCGCCCAATGATTGTCGCGGCTGATTTGCGTCGAGGCGTGCGGCGAGGGAATTTCGACCCATAACATCATTCCCATTTCATCGGCAAGAGCATAAATACGCGGGTCAATTCCGGCAATATGAACGCGCACCAGATTACAGCCCAATTGTTTCATTGCCAGCATATGCCGCCGCATTTCCTCAAAGGTCGAAACGCCCGGCTGATAAAGAATTCCGTCAATATAAATCGGTTCGTTATTAAGATAGAGACGGCGACCCCGCGCGGCAATTTTCCGCAAGCCAAAATGTGTTTCAATGCCGCTCACGCTTCCGTCAGGCGCAATAAGTTCGGCTGATAAATGATAAAGATTCGGAGCGGCGGGCGACCAAAATCTGGCATCCGGCATTTCTACCGGAACGCGCTGTTGTTTTTCGCCCGCCGTAAGCAATAATTCAAATTCCGCTTTCACCACGTCTGCTTCATTTTCGGTATTGTTTTCGCCCTGAGGTTTTATGCTGAGTTGTAATCGGTAAACGCCCGGCTCGTGAATGCGTGTAGTCAGGTCAAACTCAACCATCCGGTCGCGCAAGCTGCTGATAATGCCGAGGCGCGAGCGCAGACGATTGCGCCCGACCGGCTCAATCCAGACGCTTCTGACCGCGCCAGAAATTGTTTGATACCAGATGCCGCCCTGCCTATAGACGCGCGAAGCCTGTTTGCCGCGCGGAATCTGCGCATCTATCGTATGGGAAACTCTTACTGTCAGACGATTAACCGGCGCAAGAAGTTGCGGTGGCAATTCATAAGAAAACGAATTATACTCGCCGTAATGCACTTCTTCGCCCTCGATGGTTTTCAGCGCAATCCCGTTGAGCCAGACGCGCGTTTCGTAACCGCACGCTCCGAAAGTTAATTGCGTGAGTTTGTCGGCAGCGTTTTGCCAGTCTTCCGGGACACTAAAATCACGTTCATACCAGGCAACTGCTTCATCGCTGTTTGAATAAAGCTCCTGATTTTCTTTGACATCTTTAGCGTCGGCAAGATGTGATTCAATCGAGCCGGGAAAAGAAGCTGTTTCCGTATAATCATGGCGCGCAAACCAGTATTCGTTCAGCCCCCGATTTTCGGTATCGAGCGTGAATCGCCATTCGCCATCGAGCAGTTCAAAAGCTGTCCGGCGCACAATTGAACGTGGCAGCGGATTGATTTTGTCTGCCACAATATTTGATGAGTCGTGTTTTTCAAGTTCGTTGGTTAAATTTATCATAACTTGTTTTAGGAAAATGTCTCACTAAGCCGATTGGCTCAACACCAGATTGGAGTTGCTCTTGTAGCGCAACTAGGTTTTGTCCATCCACGATTTTCTTTCCTGTTTAGATAATTCAAGCCACGCAGAACGAAACCTTCATCTAAAATTAAATTAACTGATAGTTGGTATAGCGAAAGGATTGTAATTAATTGGTGTGCTTCTGTCAATACTTAGTCTTTGATACTACTGAGGTCAATTACCTTCTGATAAATGAAATACTTCCGCGTTGATTTGTAACAGTCAACGTCGCTCCGCCGCCGCCGACTTTGCCGAAAACGCGCCGTCCGTCGCCGAAGTTCAGACCTTGGTTTGAAAATGGACCGAGCGAAATACTGCGTGTCGAAGGTGCGGTGGCGACCAATCGGAAAGATGAACCAAAGGGAATGCGGATGTTAATATTGCCGCGTGTCGAGGTAAAACGGTAAGTGCCGTCCGATAGAATGTCGCCGTCAAAGAATATATCGCCAATGACGTTTTCAGCGGAAACCGCGCCCGCGCTGATATTGGTTAAAGTTATGTCGCCTTCGGATGTGATATGGGCGCGGACAAGTGCGCCGCGGATATTGCCGACATTTAAGTTCCCCATCACGGTTTCGATATTAACCGATGAATTGTATGGAACTTTGATTGTGAAATTTACATTGCCGATTCCGTTTCTGCCCTGATTGTCTTTGACCAGATTGATGTAAATCGTGCCGCTCAAATTTTGCGGCACCATATTCGCCGCTGGTGCTTCCATATAAGCCGATATTCTGACTTCGTCCTTCTCCCAGCCTTCAACCGTTACCGTGCCGCTGCGGTTCGTTAATTTCAGACTGACGTTTTTGCTCGCCGGATAGCTTCTGGAAAACTTTTTCTGAGCAAAAACGTCTGGCGGCGCGACGGACACAAAGAAAAAAACTACGCTTAACAGTAGAATCGTAGTTTTCTGGTTGGCGAAAAAGTTGAAAAATACTTTTAACTTCAAATTCATTTCCTAAAATCCGTTACAATTCGGAAAATTCGCGCAAAAGTTCTACCTTTTCGGTCATCGCCGAATCAAGCATATCATTTGAGATTTCGTCTTGCGGGTTTTCCTGTAAAATTTTGTCGTATTCAACAACAACCTGATTTATTTCATTCAAATTGCGGTCAAACGCATCGCGCAGATGATTGTCCCAATTGGCACGACGCGCTTCGACGCGCTTTTTCCAATAATCAATCGTCGCTTGTTGCTGTTTGATGTATCTTTCGCGTTTCTCCTGCGTTGTTTCGGCTATCCCTATTTTGCTTAAAACCTTTTCAAATACGGACGACGAAGCGTTGACCGCCACATTGTCGGCAGAGGCGGAATAATTCATAAAACCAACAATTGTTAATAAAGAACTAACAAGGGCGATGCCCAAAATTGATGAAACAACCTGCGACAGCGAAAGCCGCCAACTGTTATTCCAAATCTGTGAAAGCCAGCCTTGCTTGGTTTTGTCCGGGGCAGTTTCCGGCTGCGCGAATTCGGCTTTGACTTCACTTTCAATAATATTGTTTATCCGACACCACAGGGCTTTTGAATTGGGCGGCAGCGAAACTTCGAGCAGGTCTTCGGAACAAAAATCAAGAATCATCGCACAATCTTCGCAAACCTTAGCGCAATGAGCGCAGACGGCGAGATGTGATTGGACATTTATGAAAGCAGCCTCATCGAGGTCGTTATCCAAAAACGCACTAATCAATCCTTGATATTGTTCGCAGCTCATTTTAACTTTTGTTTTAAAGTAGAAATTGTTTCTTTTATAAAAATATAAAAACTTTCGCCAAATTTTTGACTTCAACCTAATAGATTGCCGCAGAAAGTTTTAAGTTGCCTTATAAAAATTTTTCGGGTCAGGCTTTATTTTGCTTAACGAGCAGACCGCGCAGTTTCAGGCGCGCTTTGTGAAGCTGAGATTTTGATGTGCCGACCGAGATTCCGAGTATGCGGGCGACTTCTTCGTGTTCGTAACCTTCAATGTCGTGCAGCGTAAAAACGCTTTTATAACCCGGCGGGAGTTCGGCAATGGCTCGCGTTAAGGCAATACGGTCTAAAACCGGCATTCGTGTTTGATTTTCCGTTCCCGGCACGATTTGTTCGGGTATTTCGCCGTCTTGCGAAGTTTTTTCGTTTTTTACGCTTCGCCGCCGAAAATGCATCAAAACCTGATTGACCGTTAAACGATGATGCCATGTGGAAAAAGCCGAATCGCCGCGAAAACTTCCCGCCTTGCGAAAAAGCTGAATAAAAACTTCCTGCGTCAAATCTTCGGCTTCGGTCTGGCTGTTCGTCATCCGCAGACAAAGACTGTAAGTTCGCCGATGATAACGCTCGTAAAGCAGTTCAAACGCCGCGATATTTCCCGCCGCCGAAAGTTTGGTCAACTGAAAATCGGGTGCGTCCGGTTCGACATTTTCCGTTTCGGCGGTCGCGGGAGTTTGAAAAACAGAAATGCCGATGCTTTCTCCAGCCTGAAAAACTCTATCGCGCTCTGCCGCTATTGAAGCTAAATCCATATTAGCTCCTAAAATATTTTCGGGATTTAGTAAATCATTGCTGTCTATAATACGCTACCTCCAAAAATTAATTCCTTTCCAGCCTGTCTATTTTATGACAAAATGCTGAAAAATGTAAATGTTTATTTTAGGAATTTAGCTGAGAGCGCAGGCATTTTGCCCGCACTCCGAAAGTAAAACCTTCAAAAAAATCTGACATTTTCCGAAAAATTTGGTATAAATTCAAGCATTAAAATTTTCGTAACTTTTTTGGTTGAAATAAATCTATGCTTTTCCTTACGCAATCAGCTGCCGTCTATGGGATTGACGCGCTTATTGTAGACATTGAAGTAAATTTGCAGCCGGTCAAAGGTGAAACCGATAATTCTCCGCCCGTAATTGTCGTTGGTCTACCTGATACTGCAATTAGAGAATCGCGTGAACGAATCCGCGCCGCGATTACCAATAGTTCCTACTTTTTTCCGTTTCACAAAACAACAATAAATCTTGCGCCTGCCGATGTGCGAAAAGAAGGCGCGAGTTTTGATTTGCCGATTGCGCTTGGAATTTTAGGCGCAAACGGTGATTTAGGAAACGCCGAAAGTCTGGAAAACACTTTGAGCGTCGGCGAATTGTCCTTAGACGGGCGCATTCGTCCGGTGCGCGGCGCACTTTCGATTGCTTTAAGAGCAAGAGAAAACGGCATCAAAAATTTGATTCTGCCGGAAGAAAATGCAACCGAAGCGGCGGTTGTTGCGGACGTAAATGTTTATCCGGTAAAGGATTTGCGCGAAGCAGTCGAAATTGCGCAAGATTTGCAATCGGGACGTGATACGCGCATTCCGCCGATCAAACTCGATATTTCCGCTATTAAAGCCAGCGAAAATAAATATCGCATTGACTTTGCTGAAGTTCGCGGACAGCAAAGCGCGAAACGCGCGCTCGAAGTTGCCAGCGCGGGCGGTCATAACATTTTGTTAATCGGACCGCCGGGTTCAGGCAAAACGATGTTGGCAAAGCGTTTGCCGACAATTTTGCCGCCGCTCGAATTCGATGAAGCACTCGAAATCACAAAAATTCATTCGGTTGCGGGTTTGACTGGAAAATCAGGTCTAATTACACAAAGACCTTTCAAATCGCCGCATCACACAGTTTCGCAAGCCGGACTGATCGGTGGCGGTTCGATTCCGAAACCGGGCGAAGTATCTTTGGCGCATCTCGGCGTTCTGTTTCTTGACGAACTGCCGGAGTTTGACCGCAGCGTTTTAGAAGTTCTGCGCCAACCGATGGAAGATAAAGAGGTTACAATCAGCCGCGCGACGATGTCTCTGACATTTCCCGCTCATTTTACGATGGTCGCTTCGATGAATCCGTGTCCGTGCGGCTATTTCGGCTCGACCAGAGAATGTAAGTGTTCGCCGATGCAGATTCAGCGTTATGTCGGCAAAATTTCAGGACCTTTGATTGACAGAATTGACATTCACATTGACGTTCCCGCCGTTAAATTCAAAGAGTTGCGCGGCAAAGGCGTGCCGCCCGGCGATAGTTCGATAATAGTTCGTGAACGAGTCATAAAAGCGCGTGAAATCCAATTAAAACGCTTTGACGGCGAAGGAATTTTTTCAAATTCGGCGATGTCTTCGCGCCACATTCGTAAGTTCTGCGCGTTAGACGCGGAAAGCGAAAATCTGCTTGAACGCGCCATGCTCCGGCAAGGTCTTTCCGCCCGCGCTCACGATAGAATTTTAAAGGTTTCGCGCACCATCGCCGATTTGGAAGGAAGCGAAAATATTCAGCCAAATCATATCAGTGAAGCAATTGGTTATCGCTCGCTTGACCGCAACTATTGGACATAAATATCTGAGTCAAAGAAAAAAATAATGGTTTTCCCTTACTCTATCTTTGCGTCTTTGCGGGAGATTTTTTGTCAAAGTAATTTTTCCCGCAAAGACGCAAAGATAAATTTTTAACTCCTGATTTTCATAAACTTGTTGGCGGCGAAAAAGCCATCTAATTTCTTTTTCCGTTAATGCTTTGCCAAACATTGAAACTTTGTTAATAATTAATCAAACAAAGTTGAAGTATTATTTGGATAAGCTAAACTGAAGAATTCAAATCTCGCTTATATTTTTTATATTTAACAAAGGCAGATCGAATTTTAGGAGAAAAATATGAAACTTACGAAATTTTTTGTGTTTTTAGTTGCACTTGCCCTTTTCGCGGCATGCAGCAAAGAACCGACACAGTTAAATCCCGGCGGTTATACGGGAACTAACAAGGACATCGGCAATAATAAAACGGAAGGTGAAACCGAACCGTCTGCCGCGCAAAACTTGACCGAAGTTGATCGCCCGCAAAAGATTCAGGAAATGATGGCTTCACGCGGTAATCAGGACAAAGCCGCGCCGACTTTGAAATCTGTCGAACCGACAAACGGCGCAATCGTGGGCAGTTCAACCGTCAAAGTTAAACTCGAACTCGGCGGCGAATTGATGGGTTACGAACCGATGAAAGACCCGCAGACCGGAATGGGCAATCACATTCACGTTATTTTGGACAATCAGCCATATGAAGCGTATTACAATCTCGACCAGGAGTTTGAACTGAAAAATGTTGCCGACGGCGAACACACTTTGCGCGTTTTCCCGTCGCGCCCGTGGCACGAAAGTTATAAAAACTCCGGCGCGTTTCAGATGGTTAAATTTACGGTCAAAAACGGCGGCGCGGATACGACCAAACCGGCGACAACCAACTCTAACCAAATGATGTCAAACACCAACTCTTCCGCCACGCCCGAAGGCAAAGAAATGAAGAAAAGCACGGCGGGCGCGGTTGATGCGAGCAAACCGCTTTTGACTTACAGCCGTCCAAAGGGCGATTACAAAGGTGCGGATGTCGAAAATATTATGATTGATTTTTGGCTGTCGAATGCAAAATTAGTCGGCGACGGCGGCGAATATCGCGTAAAATATTCGATTGACGGCGGTGAGCCGAAGTTTATTGACAAATGGCAGCCAATTTGGCTGTCAGGCTGGACAAACGGAAAACACCCAATCAAACTTGAACTTGTTGACAAAAACGGCAACTTAGTTGACAACGGCGGCTATAACTCGACAACGCAGGAAATCACCGTTGCCAAATAAGGCAAATTTACATTTTTATTTGAAATGTGGGAAATTAATTCAAAATTGCGGCTTTGATTTGTCTATCGCGTAACTTTGCGCTATATTTTCAGTTTCCGCTTCAAAGGTGCGGAGAGATAGCATAATTGGCTAATGCAGTAGTCTTGAAAACTACCGCCCGAAAGGGCTTGCAGGTTCGAGTCCTGTTCTCTCCGCCATTTCAATTTTGGATTTTAGATTTACGATTTTGGATTTTTTCCGAAGTCGCTTTTTCTTTTTTTCGCACAAAATTCAGTTTTCGTAAAATTTTTGTTGATTTCCTTTTCCATTCTGTTATAGCCTAAGAGAAAACTGAATGGCGATTCATTCATAATTACTTTTTGGTTTCGGGTTTTGCATTTTGAGGAAATTGTAAATTATTTCTTCAATCTAAAATCTAAAATCTAAAATCCAAAATCAATATGTCCCGATTAACTCGCTCAAGTGGTCAAGGTCGCGCCGTCGTGGTAGATAAACGCGAAGCAATTTTGCGGGCGGCAATAAAAGTTTTTGCAGAGAGAGGTTATTTCAACTCAAAAGTTGCCGATATTGCGGGCGAAGCGGGAATCGCCGACGGCACGGTCTATCTTTATTTCAAAAGTAAAGACGAGATTCTGCATTCGATTTTTGACCGCGCGATGGAAGAATTTATTAGCGAGGGCAAAAAAGAAATCGCCGAAATTGCAGAAGCCGACAAACGCTTACGGCGGATTGCTGAACTTCATTTAGAAAAACTCGGCGCAGACCGCGATATGGCGATTGTTTTCCAAGTCGAACTGCGCGGTTCGACCAAATTTATGGAAGAATTTTCCGCCGCCGGATTTGCCGATTATTTGAAAATAATTCAGCAGACGATTGAAGAAGGACAAAAAACGGGCGTTTTCCGAAATGATTTAAAGCCTGTTATTTGCGCGAAAATTCTTTACGGTGCGTTAGATGAAATGGTTACGAACTGGATTTTGTCAAAAAAAGCGTATCCACTTGCGCCGCTGGCGGATGAAGTTTTGAAAATCTTTTTTGGCGGTGTTTTAAGATAATTCCAAATTTAATACGCGAAATTTGAAATTTGGAATCTGGAACTTTAGAGCGATGCAAAGCAAGACTGAAAATCGAATAAAACAAATTGCTAAGCGCGTTCCGCTTTACACGAACGAGCCAAAAACGCTGGCTGAATTGTTTTTGCACGC
>JACCYR010000334.1 GCA_013696385.1 Acidobacteriota bacterium | reverse complement strand
GGCTGAAACAAAAATTGTCTGTCCGATGCGCTCGTTAAATTCTTCAAAGTTTAATGGGCGATTGTCCATCGCCGACGGCAGGCGAAAACCGTATTCAACCAAATTTCCCTTTCGTGAACGGTCGCCTTTATACATCGCGCCAAGTTGCGGAACAGTTTGGTGCGATTCGTCAATCACCATCAGCGCGTTTTCGGGCAGATAATCAAGCAGTGTCGGCGGCGGTGCGCCCGGCGGTTTTCCCGTCAGATGCCGCGAATAATTTTCGATGCCGCGGCAAAATCCCATCTCTTTTATCATTTCAAGGTCATACATCGTGCGCTGATGAAGCCGCTGCGATTCGACAATTTTGCCCTGTTTGATAAGTTCTTCTTCCCACCAGACAAGTTCTTCCTTAATTGTTTTGAGGGCGCGTTTTATTGTCGGTTTTGACATAACATAGTGAGTTTTCGGGTAAATCGGCAAACGCGAATCGTGCTTTTTAATGACTTCGCCGAGAAGCGAGTCAATCGTATAAACCGCGTCAATTTCATCGCCCCAAAATTCAATCCGATAGGCTTGGTCTTGATACGACGGATAAACCTCGACGACATCACCGCGCACGCGAAAAGTGCCGCGTTCAAATTCGATGTGTGAACGCTCATACTGCAAATTGACAAGTGCTTTTAAAAATTCATCGCGCTTGAGTTTTTGTCCCGGCTCGACAAAAAGAATCATCCCGAAATAAGCGTCCGGGTCGCCCAAACCGTAAATGCAGGAAACCGAAGCGACGACAATTACGTCGCGGTGTTCAAAAAGCGCGCGGGTCGCGCTCAGACGAAGGCGGTCAATTTCCTCATTAATTGTCGCTTCTTTTTCGATATACAAATCAGCCGCGGGAACATACGCTTCCGGTTGATAATAGTCGTAGTAAGAAACAAAATACTCAACCGCGTTTTCAGGGAAAAATGTCTTAAATTCCTGATAAAGCTGTGCGGCAAGCGTTTTATTGTGCGCCAAAACAAGCGTCGGGCGTTGAACCTGTTCAATAACATTGGCAATCGTGAAAGTTTTACCGCTTCCCGTAATTCCCAAAAGAACTTGCTCTTTTGTGTTTTTGTTTAATTCGTTGACAAGCTGTGAAATCGCCTGCGGTTGGTCGCCTTTCGGCTCGTTATCCGAAACTAGTTTAAACTGCATTTGTAAATTTTATCGTGAATACAAAACAAATGCACGAGGGAAAATTTACAATTTTTTCAATAAAATGCGTCAGCTGAAACAAAGAAATCTTTTGCCGCGTAAGCAAGCGGCTGAGATGCCGATAATCACAGATTTTGTTTTTAGATAATCCGCCCAATTATCGCCCATCGAACACAGCTTTTTGTTTTCGCCATTTTTTCTCTCTTCAACCTTTACCAATTTTTATTTTCATACTAAAGTAGCATAATCAAAAATTTTTACCCATAAAAAAATGTCAGCATCAAAAACGGTTTCTGAAACTAAAATAATCGGTCTGCCGCTCGTTTATCGCGGCAAAGTGCGTGATGTTTATGAAATCGGCGAAGAACAATTGTTATTGGTGGCGACCGACCGTATTTCTGCTTTTGATTGCGTTATGCCGACACCGATTCCGCACAAAGGCGCGGTTTTGACGGCACTTTCAAAATTTTGGTTTGAGCATTTGCGTGAAGTTACGAAAAATCATCTGATAACTGCCGATTTTGAAAATATGCCCGAAATTGTTCGGCACAACGAAGAATTGCGCGGGCGTTCAATGCTGGTGAAAAAAACGCGCCCTTTTCCCGTCGAATGTGTCGTGCGCGGATATTTGGAAGGTTCGGGTTGGAAAGATTATCTGGCGACAGGCAAAGTTTGCGGGCATTCTTTACCGGCGAATTTAAGGCAAGGCGACAGACTTCCCGCGCCGATTTTTACGCCCGCCACCAAAGCGCAGAGCGGACACGACGAGAACATAAACGAGCCGGAATTTGCCAGCATTGTCGGCGCGGAAACGGCAGAAAAATTAAAATCGCTTTCGCTTGATATTTATCAAAAAGCCAGCAAATATGCCTTAACGCGCGGAATTATCATTGCCGACACGAAATTTGAGTTTGGTTTAGACAAGGACGGCAGCATTTTATTGATAGACGAAGTTTTAACGCCCGATTCTTCACGCTTTTGGTCGGCGGACGCTTTTGCGCCTGGCAAATCGCAAGCGTCTTTCGACAAACAATTCATCCGCGATTATCTGGAAACTCTGGAATGGAATAAACAACCGCCCGCGCCCGCGCTGCCAAACGAAATTGCGGAAGCAACCACGGCTCGGTATTTAGAGGCTTACCGGATTTTAACAGGAAAGAAATTATAATAATTACGAATTTCAAATTACGAATTACGAATTAAATCACTCTTTAACATTCGTAATTCGTAATTTGAAATTCGTAATTGAATAAAATTATGCAGCTACGCGACCAGATGGAAAACTTGATTGAAGAAATGCTCGACGGGCAAATTTTGCTGAATGAAGCAATGGCTGAATTTGAAAAACTGTATATTCAAAAAGCCTTAAAGCGTTGCGACAAACATCTTTCAAACACGGCTGAAACTCTCGGCATTCACCGTAATACGCTTTCCAAACGAGTTGCCGCTTATCAAACTCCGACAAAACCGCCAAAACGCCTGATTGCGCGGCGTTCACGCTAAAATTTCAACTTTGTCGCTAACTCGCAAAGTTTCGCCGAAATTTTCAGCAATCAAATTTTGTCCGAAAAGAATTTTTTGCCTTTTTTGACGAAAAGAAGCGAGAGTTTTCAACGGCTCTTTGCCGTCGGAAACGCCTATTTCTTGGTCAATTGTTGTTATGACGCAACGGTCGCACGGTTTGACGAGATAAAAAACGACATTACCGATTTTGATTTTTTTCCAATTGTCTTCGGCAAATGCTACCGCGTCGGAAACAACAAAATTCGGGCGAAAACGGTTCATTGGCAAGGGTTTTTCAAGCCGCGAATTTAACTCATCGAGCGAACTTTCACCAATAATGAGAAACGGATAGCCGTCGGCAAAACTCACCACGTCCTTGAATTTACGGACGGCGTAAAACGGATTAACCGTCCGGCGCGCGTCGTCCGGCATCAAAACGAGTTTGCAATTTGTTTGCAAAATATCGCTAAACCAATTGTTTATCTCGCTTTCATAAACTTTTGCGCGGCATCGGCTTTGCCAAATTTTGACGTTTGCCGTATCAACCGTATTTGGTTCAAACGAAATCAATTTTTCTTTATTATTCAGCCATACGCTCAAATCATTTTCCTGAATTTTCACGCCGATTGTTGCCATTTTCGGAAATTCGCGCTGCGTCAAAAATTCATTTTTCTCATCAACCAGCATCCAACGCCGGTCAAACTGCAAGCCGCGTTCTTCAACCACTGATTTTTCAAGCGATATTCCGCCGAGAGATTTGATTGGATAGATATTTATTTCCGACAGATACATAATTTGATTAGTTTTGAACAATTAAGCTAAACTTGAGTATATGTCAAATTCCGCATTAGCCGAAATTTATTTTATTGCCGCAATGATGATTTTAATTTTTGTTATTTCCGGCGTAGCGGTTTATTTTTTCTTTCGCACATACAAAAAAGAAAAATCTCAAAGGGAAAAACGCGAAAAGCAAAAACAAATCCAAAATCTAAAATCTAAACTCCAAAATTGAATTATGTCGCAAAATGAAGACCTTCACGGAAACGCGCCTGATAAATCAAACGTCGTGCTTCTTTTAATTGATGTCATTAATGATTTTGAATTTTCCAACGGCGAAAAGTTATTTGAAAACGCGGTGCCGATGGCGAAAAAACTTGCCGCGTTAAAGGAAAAAGCAAAAAAAGCGAATGTGCCTGTCATCTACGTCAACGACAACTTTGGCAAATGGCAATCCGATTTCAGAAAACTACTAAAGCATTGTTTGGATAAATCGGTCAGAGGTTCGCGCATTGCCGAACTTCTCAAACCTGACGGAGACGATTATTTTATTTTGAAACCGAAACATTCAGGCTTTTATTCGACCACACTTGAAACTTTACTGGAACATTTAAACAGCAAAACTCTTATTTTAACCGGCGTTGCGACAGATATTTGTGTTTTATTTACGGCAAGCGATGCGTATATGCGCGATTATAAACTTATTATTCCAAGCGATTGCGTGGCAGCAGTCGAAAGGAAAGAAAACCAACACGCTTTAAAGTATTTGGAAAAAGTGTTGGAAGCCGACACGCGACCTTCCGACGAAATTGATTTTGAAAAATTGCAGAGCGGACAAGAATAATTTTTAACTTTTGCGTCCTTTTTTCGCACAAGTTAGAATTCCAAAATAAAATTATGGCTCATCCGAAAATTTTAGATAAAGATAAAACCGCGCTTGTCGTCGTTGATTTGCAGGAAGCGTTTCGCTTTCCGATAAACGATTTTGCACAAATCGCGGCGCGAGCTTCAATTGCCGTGCGCGGTCTTCAGATTTTAGGCTTGCCGGTTATCGTTACCGAACAATATCCGAAAGGATTGGGCAAAACAGCGGAAGAAATTCTTTTTTCACTACCGCCGGATTTTGAATTTGTCGAAAAAACAGCGTTTAGCTCATGCGGCGCGAGCGTGTTTATGGAAAAATTGCGCGAAACAGGAGCGAGCCAAATTGTTTTGTGCGGACTTGAAACGCATGTTTGCATCAATCAAACCGCGCACGATTTATTAAATGAAGGCTTTGAAGTTCACGTTTTAGAAGATTGTGTTAGTTCGCGCTTTAGTCGGGATAAAGAAACTGCTTTGGCAAAAATGCGGATGAACGGAATTGTGCCGTCGTGCGTTGAAATGGCACTTTTTGAGTTGATGACGGACGCAAAGCACGAGCAGTTTAAGGAAATTCAAAATCTCATTAAGTAGACAGAAGACAGAATTCGCAACAACGGATTTTCTACTGACTGCTGACTACTGACTACTTATTTTATGGAAATTTTACAATCGCTAAATTCGCAGCAACGAACAGCCGTTCGGGAAACCGAAGGCGCGTTGCTCGTTCTGGCGGGCGCAGGTTCGGGCAAAACCCGCGTTATCACGCTTCGCATCGCTTATTTGATTGCCGAAAAAGGCGTTTTGCCATATAACATTTTAGCCGTAACCTTCACCAACAAAGCCGCAGGCGAAATGCGTGAGCGTGTCGAACAGCTTTTGAAAGGTCAGAAACTTCAATCCGCGCCGCTCATTTCCACGTTTCACAGTCTTTGCGTGCGGATTTTGCGCCAAGATATTGAGCAGTTGCAGGAAGGTTACACAAAATCCTTTACTATTTATGACACGGACGATTCGCTAAAAGTTATCAAGGCGTGCATCAAAGACATCGGTTTGGACGACAAACAACTTTCGCCGCGCCTGGTTAAAAATGCGATAAGTTCATCAAAAAATCGCGGCGAAGATTTTGAGATGTATGCGTCAAATGTCGAATACACGGACGAAAAACGCGCCGCGATTGCGCGTGTCTATAAAATGTATGAAGAACGCCTGAACAATTCAAACGCGCTCGATTTTGACGATTTGCTGATAAAAACCGTCAAACTTCTCAGAAAAGTTCCCGAAGTGCGCGAAAAATACAATAATAAATTCAAATATATTTTGGTTGACGAATATCAAGATACAAATCCTCTGCAGCTTGCTTTGATAAAATATCTGACCGAAAAACAGCAGAACATCTGCGTCGTCGGCGATCCCGACCAATCAATTTATAAATTCAGAGAAGCTGATATTCGCAACATTTTGGAATTTGAAGAACATTATCCAAAAGCGAAAACCATTGCCTTAGAGCAAAATTATCGCTCGACGCAAACAATTTTGGACATCGCCGATTCGGTGATTCAAAACAACACGCAGCGCAAAAAGAAAAAACTCTGGACGGACAACAAAGGCGGTGAAAAGATATTTTACTTCCAGGCGTTTGACGCGGACAACGAATCGCGGTTTGTCGCGGCGAAAATCTATGACCATTTGCGCCAAAATCCAAAAGACAAAATCGCTATTCTTTATCGGACAAACGCCCAATCGCGCGTTTTTGAAGAAGCGTTTCGCCGCCAACGGATTGATTACAACATCGTCGGCGGATTTTCGTTTTATGAACGCGCCGAAATAAAAGACATCATCGCTTATTTGAAACTCGCGCTCAATCCGTTTGACGATATTGCTTTGCAGCGCGTCATAAATACGCCGACGCGCGGACTCGGCAAAACTTCTTTGGATGAACTCGCGTTTCGCGCCAAAGATTTCGGCGTGTCATTGTGGGAAGCGATTGCGATTATCACCGATGAAAAATACGCGCATCCGTTGAATTTAACGCCGCGTGCCAAAGATGCCTTGAAAGCATTTAAGAAATTGCTCGAAAAACTGCAAACCAGAACGGGCGAAGCGTCGAAAACCGATAAACCCGTAACGGATGTTGTGATTTCCGCGATTGAAGATACGGGTTACGCAAATATGCTGCGGGCGGAAAATACCGACGAATCAGCCGCGCGTTTGGAAAATTTGGAAGAATTAGTCAACGCCGCCGTTGATTACGACAAACAGGAGACGGAAGGACTTCGGGATTTTATTGACCACGCCGCACTGTCGTCCGACACCGACAAATACGACCGCAACGCCGCCGTTACGATGATGACCGTTCACGCGGCAAAAGGTCTGGAGTTTCCGATTGTATTTCTTGTCGGACTCGAAGACGGAATTTTTCCGCACGCACGAAGTATTAACGACCCGAATGAACTCGAAGAAGAACGGCGGCTGGCTTATGTTGCGATAACACGCGCCGAAAAAACGCTCTACATCACACACGCCACGCGCCGCCGCGTCTATGGCTCGGAAATGACCGCCGAACCTTCGCAGTTTTTGAACGAAATGCCGCTCGAATTGATAGAAGATTTGTCGCGCGGCTCAAGTTGGCTGTCGTTTGCGCGAAGTTCAACCGTTACAGACAGTAAAAAAGCGGTTACAGCTTTGCGCGGCGAAACAATTCACGAAAAGCCGAAAACAATCTACACTGGCAAAACTTACGATAATGCCGATGCGATTGCCGAATTTTTCCAAAAGAAAAAAGGCTTTGATTCGACACAAAAGCCCGAAACTAAAATCTCCGGCTTTGATAAATTAAAGGCTTTGTCATCCGACCAATCCAAAATCCA
>JACCYR010000327.1 GCA_013696385.1 Acidobacteriota bacterium | reverse complement strand
ATTAAAACTTGCGCGTTTGCGGGTCGAGTGCGTCACGCAAACCGTCGCCTAAAAAGTTTAGTGAAAATAAAGTCAACGCCATCGTAACGCCCGGAAAAATCAGTTGCCACGGATAAATAGCGATGTTTTTTATTCCGTCCGAAGCCAGACTTCCCCACGAAGCGTAAGGTGCTTGAACACCAAGTCCTAAGAAGGAAAGAAACGCTTCGGTCAGCATAACGGAAGGAACGGTCAGCGTCGCATAGATAATCACGGGACCAAGCGCGTTTGGAACAAGATGTCGGAAAATAATGCTTGGAGTTGATACGCCGGTGGCGCGTGCCGCCAAGACAAATTCCTGATTTTTGAGCGAGAGAATCTGCCCGCGCACAACCCGCGCCATCGTCAGCCACGACACCAAACCGAGTGCAAAAAAGAGCAGAAAAATTTGGTTCAAACCCTGATTGCCCGCGCCGCCAAATTTCTCCGACATCCATTGAATCCAATCCGGTGTGTTCGGTCCGCCGAAAACTGAAAGCAGAACAATAACGATGAGAATATATGGAATCGCGTAAATAATATCCACAATCCGCATCATTACATTGTCAATTTTGCCGCCCATATAACCGGCAATCGCGCCGTAACTTACGCCGACGAGAAGCGAAACAATGGTTGA
Organism: Acidobacteriota bacterium; assembly: GCA_013696385.1. Classification (GTDB taxonomy): domain Bacteria; phylum Acidobacteriota; class Blastocatellia; order Pyrinomonadales; family Pyrinomonadaceae. The sequence goes on along the minus strand of JACCYR010000327.1, from coordinate 2,309 downwards.
AATAACGCCGACCATTAAGGAAATTCTGCCGCCTTGCAAAACTCTGGCAAGAAGGTCGCGCCCGGCTTCGTCCGTTCCCATCGGATGTTGAAACGACGGCGGAAACGATTTAATCAATTCGCCTTCGGGCGGAATAAAATCAGCCGTAAAGCCGGTCGTCCAACGAATAATCGCCGGTCCGATGGTGACGGCAATAACCATAATCACCATCACAATCAAACCGAAAACAGCAAGTTTATTTTTCAAAAGACGTTTCCAAGCGTCTTGCCAAAGCGATGTTCCTTTTATTATTTCTATATTTTCTGCCATAACTTTTTACAAACCTAAAATTTCATCAATTTGCAGTTTTAAGTTTTCAACTGCGGTTGCTTCGATTGCTTCCCCCGATTCAAGTATTCTCGCCAGGCGATAATTTCCGTTTTTCGGTTGCGAATAAACTTCCACTGTGTTGTCTTGCAAATTTACCAACCAAAATTCGACAATTTCAGCTTTGGCATAAAGCATTCTCTTGATTTCGCGGTCATATTCGATTGTCGAATTGGAAACTTCGATAAGCAATAAAACGTCTTGCGGAAGCGGATGACCTTTTTTGTAAAAATCGCTGCGCCGTTTCAATAAAGCTATATCCGGTTCCGGTTCGTTGTAATCGTCAATATGAATCGGGTCTTGAACTGAAACGAGCGCTTTATTTCTCGTCAAATCCCGCAACATTTCGCCTAATAGTTTTACCGTGCCGGCGTGGTTGCTTCCAATACTCATTTTATCAATTAAATACCCGTCAATAATTTCCCAACCGCTTTCTTCCGTCAGAATACCGGCTTCCGTCATTTTGCGAAAATCTTCAACGCGAAACCTTTTCGGCGCAACTTTTGAAACTTTTTCTAATTCAACGACTGTCGTCATAATGTTTTTTACTGCCTTCTGCTTACCGCCAACTGCCTACTCATATCTGATTCGCGGGTCTAAAAATCCGTAGGAAATATCAACCGCCAGATTAAAAATCATAATCAAAATCGAAAGAAACGCGACGATGCCTAAAATCAGCGGCTCATCACGATTCAAAACGGCTTGAATAAAAATGTTGCCCAAACCCGGAATGGCGAAAACTTTTTCGACAACCACAGTTCCCGCTAAAAGTGAAGCCAGCGCAGGACCCGTGAATGAAACCACGGGAACAATGCCGCCGCGCAAAGCATGTTTGAGCAAAACTTTCCATTCAGGCAAACCTTTCGCCCGCGCCGTACGAATGTAGTCGGAACGCATCACTTCGAGCATTCCCGCCCGCGTCAAACGCGCGATATATGCCGCGTAAATCATCGCCAACGTGATAACGGGCAGAACCAAAGATGAAATTCCGCCCCAACGCGCCGGCGGCAAAATGTAAAGTCCGATGGCAAAGACGAGAACTAAAATAGGACCTAAGACAAAATTCGGAACAGACAAACCGAGCATTGCCAGCGACATTGAACCATAATCAAACGCCGAATTTTGTTTGAGCGCGGCAATTATTCCCGCCGTTAAGCCGAGAAACAACGCCAGAATATACGCCAAAATTCCCAACGTCGCCGAATATGGAAAATGTCGTCTGATTATTTCGTTGACCGATTGCCCTTGATATTTGAGCGAATCGCCAAAATCGAGCCGCAAAATGTTGCCCATCATAATCGCGTATTGTGTATACCAAGGCTTATCCAAGCCATATTTCTTCTTGATATTGGCTTCAATGGCGGGCGGCAATTTCTTTTCGGACGAATAAAAATTACCGGGCGCGATGCGAATCAAACCCCAAGTCAGCGTAACGACTAGCAACGCCATCGGGATAATTATTAGCAATCTTCGTAGTATGAAACTTAGCATATTTTTTTAACTTTCGGACTTTCCGTTTTGGCTGCCGAAAAACTTTTCCGCCATAAAAATTACCGCGTTTAAACGCTCGTCGGTTTCTTTTTGAGACTCTCGTAATTGTTTTACATCCGACGATAAATCCTTTATATTTGCTGATATTTCAATCGTCAAATTATAGAGATTTACCGTTGCACGTTCTAAAGCGTTAAATCGCTTATCAGCTGTTTTTTGAAACTCTCGCAGATATTCTTGCAGTTGTTGATTATTAGCCGAAAATTGCGCCTGATTATTTAAAATAAATTCAATTGTTTTATCTAGTTTTTCGTCGTCCATATTTATTCTGCGTCAGGATTTTGCGATTTTTCTGCTTGTTTCGATTTTTCCATCGCTTCCTGCGTACTGATTAATTCTTCGAGTTGCGCTTCGATTATCGGGTCGCTCTCTTTCATAATATTATCAACATT
>JACCYR010000319.1 GCA_013696385.1 Acidobacteriota bacterium | reverse complement strand
CAACTTTTGAAAGATTGTCGGTTTCGCCATCGGGTAATGTCAGCCGTTCAACCGTTGACGCGGTTATCGAACCGGACAATCCGAATCGCTTGATAGTTACGGTTATCGGAAGCGGCGGCGATGGCGGTGTTTATCTTTCGACCAATGCGCTTGATGCCGTGCCGACCTTTACACGCACTTTAACGACCGGCGACGGCAACAACGCCGGACGTGCCGAACTCGCCATCAACAAAGTCAGCGGCGTAACCACGGTCTATGCCGCGACCGGGGTTGCCAACGGAACGCTTTATAAATCAGTTGACGGAGGTGTGACGTTTGTCCAAACGGTTTCCAACAATTTCTGTAATCCACAGTGTTTTTACGACATTGCGGTGGCGGTTGACCCGTTTGATGCCAATAAAGTTTATCTGGGTGGTTCACCGTCGCTTGTTTTTGGGGTTTCAACCAACGGCGGAATGAGTTTCACCAATAGCTCGACCGGCTTGCACGTTGATACGCATGCATTTGCTATTCCGCCGTCCGAACCAACCACGCTTTATTTTGGAAGCGACGGCGGAATTTGGAAAACGAGAAATTTAAGTGCAACGCCTATTCCTTGGACATCGTTAAATAATTCGACCTTTAGCGCGACGCAGTTTGAGAGCATCGCTTTGCATCCGCTTGACCGCAATTATTTAATTGGCGGAACGCAGGATAACGGAACGCAGTTTCTCGCGCCGGACAATCTAACGTGGGTGCGCTCGGACGGCGGCGACGGCGGATTTGCCGTCATTGACCAAAACTCGCCAAACATAAATAACGTAACGGCTTATCATACTTATTTCAACCAAACCAATTCGCAAATCGGTTTCCGCCGCGCCACAACTACGGATGCTAACGGCGACCCGATTTGGAATACATTTTACGGCTGCAGCGGAACAGCAAATGGTATAAACTGCGCCGATGCGGTTTTATTCTACGCGCCGATGGTTGGCGGTCCCGGCAATCCAAACACGCTTTATTTCGGGACAAATCGGGTCTATCGCTCATCAAATCTAGGCGTAACCATGACCGATGTCAGCGGAATGCTTCCGGCTCGCGTCAGTGCAATTGGGATTTCACCACAAAATGATGCTATCCGGCTTGCCGGAACGACGACTGGAAGAGTTTATCTATCCACTACGGCGGACGCAACAACGATGACCGACGTTACCGGACCAATTCCGGGGCGTTATGTCGGGCGGATTAGAATTGACCCAAACAATTCGGCAGTCGCTTATGTTGCGCTAAACGGTTACGGTTTGGCGGCAGGACAACACATTTGGAAGACGACAAATCTGACGAGTGGAACGCCGACTTGGATACCTGCCGGAAATGGTATTCCCGATGTTCCAGTTAACGCTTTTGTGGTTGACACGGCAGACTCACAGCAGCTTTTTGCCGGCACGGACATCGGCGTTTTTCGTTCTACCGACGGCGGAGCAAACTGGATACCGTTCAATGATAATCTGCCGCGTGTCGCTGTTTTTGGTATGGAACTTCAGCCGGTTTTTCGGGTTTTGAAGATTGCGACGCACGGTCGCGGAGTTTGGGAATACAATCTTCGTCCCGGGTTTAACGGTAATACGAAATTTGACTATGACGGCGACGGCAAAGCCGATGTTTCTGTCTTTCGTCCTGATAACGGCGTGTGGTATTTGCTTAGCTCACAAGCGGGTTTTTCATCCGCCGCATTTGGCGTTTCAACAGATAAAATCGTTCCGGCAGACTATGACGGCGATGGCAAAACCGATTTAGCAGTTTATCGCAGCGGAACTTGGTTTCTGCAAAGAAGTGCTACCGGATTTACCGGCGTGGCTTTTGGTGATGCGGCAGACATGCCGCAACCGGCAGACTTTGACGGCGACGGCAAAGCTGAACTTGCAGTTTTTCGTCCGTCAAATGGCACTTGGTATGTCTATAATTTAGCTAACAATCAGGTTACCTCGGCGGCATTCGGTCAGAATGGCGACAAACCAGTGGTGGGAGATTATGACGGCGATGGTAAAGCTGATTATGCGGTTTATCGTGCAGGAATTTGGTATTTGCAACGCTCAACCGCCGGCTTTATAGGCATCGCGTTTGGTGATTCAAACGACAAACCCGTGGCGGCGGATTACGACGGCGACGGCAAAACAGACATCGCTGTTTTCCGTCCATCAAACGGAACTTGGTATCTCCTGCAAAGCACGGTAGGTTTTACCGGCATAACATTTGGCTTTGGAACTGATTTGCCTGTTCCGGCGGATTACGACGGCGACGGCAAAGCGGATATAGCGGTTTTCCGAAACGGCACGTGGTATTTGCTTAGAAGCATGGCAGGCTTTACCGGAGTGGTTTTCGGCGCAAGCACTGATAAACCATCTCCGAATGCTTTTATTCCATAAAAGGCTGAAAGTAAATTTTAGCTGAAACGTTTTCATTACAATTGAAAGCCGATAGATGAATCAACCGGATATTTCTGATGCTCGGTGGTTCGTTTATCGGCTTTTTCCTTTTAAACATTATCCGAAGCCTTGACTAAAGAAAATTTGTTTAATCTAATCAAAGCTAACGCCGAAATTCGGTTGAAATAAAATTAAGGATAAGGCGCGAAATTGTAAATTTAACAAATCGCGCTCCGAAAAAAGATGGGTAAAATTTTATTATTTATAATTGGCGCGGTTTTAGGTTTAGTCATCGGCGGTGTTTTGGTTTTGTATTTCTTTGGCGGCGCACCGCGTGCCGCGTCAATTCCCGGAAATCCGATTCAGCCGCCCGACACCGGCGGCATACCGGCGGGAACGGCAACCGTCGTTTTAAATCAGCAATTTTTTGACATGATTTTAGCAACGATTTTCCGAGATATGAACGCGCCCGCATTCCCGCTTAATCTGACCGGACGAAACAATTTTCAGCCCGACTTTCAGCCGGAAAAAGTTGCTTTTCAGCAAAACGCAGCTTGCGAAGGTAAAATTACACTTCTTCCCGAAGGCAGCGGCGTTATAACAAGTGTTCGTTTGGAAAACGGCAATATTCTTGCTCCGCTGGCTTTTCAGGGAAGCACATCTTTGTTGGGAAATTGTATAAATTTTGCAGGTTGGGCGCAGGCAGATTTTAATCTGCGTTATGATGAAACGCAGCAAACCGTCTTTGGTCAGATTGATGTTCAAACGATAAATCTCGACGGCGTAACGCCTCTTTTAAGCGGTGTCATTACGCCAATTGTGCAGACAACGCTCAATAATCGGGTCAACCCGATTACAATTTTGCGCGGCGAGCAAATCGCTCTGAATTTGCCTATTACGGCAACCAACGGAACACTTAACGCCAAAGTTAAAGATGTTCGTTCGGACATCAAAGACAACGCATTAAATCTGTATGTAACTTATGATTTTGCGGGAACAAAAGGCATTCAACCGGCTCAATAACATTTTAGACTGTGTCAGGATAAATTTTGAGTTCCAACTTTAGTTGGTTCTTTCTAAACTAAGAGCCAACTAAAGTTGGAACTCAAAACCGCTTTTCAATCCAATCCAAGTTTGCCCTATTCTTCTTTTTTTAACAGTTTGGTAGTGTTTTCCGTGACGCTGTGCGGATGAACCAAATCGCCCGTATCAGCGGATTTCCAAACATTTCCCGGCGGAACATAACTTTGCGCCGGTTGGGTTTGCTGTGGCGGAAGTGCCGATTGAGTTCGATTTGCTTTTAAGTTGGCGGGCATCATATTTTCCTTTTGATTCAAATATCCGTCTTGTAAATTTTTAGGTTCATTTTGAAGAAATAATACCGAAAGAATCATAATTATAATTCCGCCGACAAAACCTAAAACTGCCGTAACTGCAACAATTTCATCACCACCGGCGATTGCCAAAAGCGGTGTCAGTAGAAAAGACCAAAACAAAAACCAGATTAAACCAAACTTGATGCCGTTAGATTTTGTAAAAATCTTTTTTGATTTATACAAATCGGCTAATTGCGGCAAAAATCCGCCGTGGGCAAGAATTTCCGCAACCAAGCCGAGCGGAAAACCGCACCGGGAACAAAATTTTATTTCCTGCGAAACTTGCTGTTGACCGCAATTTGGACAGAACATTTTTTCTCCAATTACAAAAAAAGTTGGTTATAACTTAACCACAAACGAATTTTTACACGATTTTGTTCAGATTCAAAATTATTAGAATCAAAAGTGGGGAAGTTTTTCGTCGGAAAACATTTGAAAGACAGCAAAAGCGCGACCTTGAAAATGCTCGGCGCGGGCAGTGGTTTCAAGCAAAATCTCGAAAATTGATTTTAATTTTTCGGGCGCGGGCAATTGTTTTCTCAAATCGTCATCGGAGGAAAAAAAAGCAAATCCTTGGCGGCGCGTTTCTTCGACTTCCGCGAGATATTCTGAAATTTTGCCGCCTGTCGAAAGTTCTTCCGGCAGAGTCCATTCAAACGGGTCGTCCCAAAGTCTGCGCGTGATGCCGCCGAAAGTTTGTTCAACCGCGCCCGCACTTCGCAAAATATATTCGCCGCACGAAAACTGCACAAAATCTTTTTCCATTTGGCGAGGTTTCCAAAATAGTTTTTCATGCGGAATCATTTTAACGAAATTACCGGAACGCAAATGCAGATTTTGGAATTGCCGGTCAAAAGAATTTATTAAGGTTTTCATAAAGAAAAGGGCGACAAGATTTTAACTTATCGCCCGCCGTTTGTCATTGATTGACTAAAATTTACCTGCCGTTCTTAAATCGGCGGTCGTCTTCAATCAAAACCAAACCGTAGTTTTTGCCGTTATAATTTACGCCGTTTTGGATTTTGCCTTTGATGCCGAGTTGCGCTCCCTTTGACGGAACACTTCTTCGGGTCATTACCCAAATTGAACCCGTCCCGTCGTCCACTTTATAGATGCCGCCTTGTCCGTTACTGATGATAGGAATCGAAACACCGTAGCTGTTTTGCACAGTTCCGGCAACCGCCACATCTTTGTCATAAAATCTCGACGGATTTGCTTCAATGTCGGCAATGGTCGTGCGTTTCGGACACGCCGCCATCAAGATTCCCACCATAAGAACCAAACTCAATAATATCGCTTTTGTTTCCTTTTTCATTTATTCTCCTTATTCGTTTCCGATAAAATTTTCGGGAGAGCCGCTTTTCATTCATAAAGATTCATTTTATAGAAAAAAGTTTGCCAAATTTTATTTTTTCACTTCGATATTTGTTTCATATTACGGGCTTTGATATATTTCAATTATATACTATTGCTGCGTAATCTAAAATTTGACACTTAGAGAATCATCGAGCGTTTTGAGTTCCAACTTTAGTTGGCTTTTCGCCAACTAAAGTTGGAACTCAAAACTTTAAAAATTTAGATTACAAAGTGCTACTTTAGGAGATTTTTATAATGAAAAAATTTGCGTTTCTTATTTGTCTGTCAATTTTAACAACCGCTTTAACCCTAACGGCATCAGCCCAAGGCAAACAGTCAAAAGATGAACTTTTCGGCAAAATAGCCAAAATGTCGCAGACAAAAAAACCTGAAGACCTTGAAAAGGCTTATCAAATGAGTAAAGATTTTCTGGCTCAATACGGTAGCGATAAAGATGAGAAGGTAACAAAAACCAAAGACTTTGTCGAAAAGTATCGCACCGCGATGCTAAATAAAAAAATAGACGAAGGCAAAACCGCCGAAGCCTATGTGCTTGGCAAAGAAATCTTGGCGCAGGAACCTGAAAATTCGTATATTACAATGAATTTGGCTTACGGCGGCTACGAGGCATTGACCAAGAATAAAGACAAATCTTTCAGCGCAGATTCCGTCAAATATGCTAAACAAACCTTGAGTCTGCTTGATGCGGGAAAATTGCCGAAAAATTTTCAGCCATTCAAAGACCAAGCCGAAGCAACGGCTTTGATGTATTACATTATCGGAAGTTTTATGCTTGAAACAGACGCGAAAGAAGCCGCTCAGAATTTTTATAAATCGCTGCAATACGAATCGAAAATCAAAAATACTTCTTATCCGTATTATATTATTGCCTTCAATTACGAAAAAGAATATGAAAAAGCGGCGAAGGATTTTGAAGCCAAACACGGTAAAAAAACGCAGACAGATGCTGCGATGAAGACCGATAGCGCAAATCTTGAAAAAATAATTAATCGAATGCTTGATGCCTACGCCCGCACGGTGAAAATCGCTCAAGCCGAAAATAATCCAAGCACAAATGCTTGGAAGCAACGCTATGCCGAAATTTACAAATTCATTAAACCAAACGATCCGGGAATGGATGAATATCTCAATAACATCATGAAAACACCGTTGCCCGACCCAAATTCAATGTAATTTACCGGAAAATTTTTGACATTATGCCTGAGAGAAGTTAGCCTAATTCATTCAGGCTTTTGTTTTTTAAATCTATTTCCGGCGGATTTGTTACCGATGAATGCACCCAAACAGATATTAGCTGAGAAATTTTCTTTTACTTCCAGTATCAAGGCAGATGTTTGGCAGCCGAAAACCAGCCCGCAAGCCTTTGAGTGGTGGTATTTTGACGCACTCAGCGAAGATGGGCGCGACGCGGTGGTGATAATTTTTCTCGATAACTTCATTTTTTCGCCGCGTTACAATTCAGTCAACCGAAAGCATTATAAATTTGCAGACAAACTCCTCAAAAGAAAAACTCTGCAATACAATAATTGTTTTCCTGCTCTTGCTTTTACATATTACCGCGACGGCAAGCCGGTTTATCGTGCCATTAACGAATTTTTACCCGAAGATTTTACGGCAAGCCAAGACAAGCCTTCGTGTCAGATGGGTGGAAATTTTTTTCGGCTCGAATCTGCGCCTTATGGTTCGGGCTATATTCTTTCGATCAACGCCAAACTCCGCAAAAACCGTCACCTCGAAGCACATTTTGAATGGCTTTCGATTGAAAGCGACTTTTTGCCGGATAAAATCTTAAACAAGAATGATTCGCACGTCTGGAATCTGGTTGTGGCGCGAGCGGACGTAACCGGCAGAATCAGTATTACGGACGATAAGAGCAAACCCGAAGATGTTGTTCATTTTCGCGGAACGGGCTATCACGACCACAATTTCGACAATCGCTGGCTGCCCGAAACCGTTTCCGAATGGCAATGGGGACGCGCCCATTTTGCCGATGCAACCGCCATATTTTACCGTTACAAAGAAATGGGTGAAGCCAATCCGACGACAAAACTTTTTACCGTGCGCGACGGCGCGTTACGCGACCACGATTCCGATTACGAGCAGCAGAGTTTTAACCGCGATAAGTTCGGCATAAAATATCCGACTCGTCTGCGCCTTACTGCCAAAGACAATATTAGCCTGCATGTTGAGCAGTCGAAAATCATTGATTCAAGTTTCTTTTACCTGCGTTTTCTAAGCGAAATGACGCTAACCCTGCGCGACGGCAAACCGCGCAAAGCCGTCGGGATAACCGAATCTCTCTCGCCGAAAGCCTTAAAATATCGTTGGCTCGATTGGCTGACGAATATGCGAATCGGCAGGGAAGGAAAAGGTTCTTTACTACCGTGAAAAGAAATTCTCTTTTTGTTTTGTTATCACAATCAAAGCTGCCCAAACAAGCAGCTTTTTTTTAGAAAGGTTTTTAGATACGGACGCGAAAAAGCGTTTGAAATTATCATCGAAGCAATTGAACTTTACAAAATAACTTTCGGACGTGAAAAATCTAGCGGAGTTTAACCGCCGTGCCGTAAGCCAAAACTTCGGTTGAGCCTTGCGAAAATTCGGTTGCATCATAGCGCATTCCGATAATCGCGTCCGCGCCAATCGCGTTTGCGTGCTGCGCCATTCGGTTAAACGCTTCGAGCCGCGCGTTTTCGCAAACATGCGTAAATTCTTCGATATTTCCGCCCACAATTGATTTCAAACCGCCGACAATCCCGCGCCCGATGCCCGTCGCCCGCACGACAATCCCGCGCACGATACCCAAGTATTCGGCAATTTCTTTTCCCGCCACTTCATTTCCGGTTGTTATTATCATTTTTCTCCTTATTTATTTAAAAATTCAACAATTCCGCGCTTGCAGTCTTCGGTCAAACGCGCAATCGTGTTGACTTCCGCGCCCGTTTCGAGTGCCGCGTCAAACGTCATTCCGTCCATTTGATAAAGTAGTTTCTTTGACAAAATAACGGCTGAACGGCTGACTTTTGTGTATTCGTTGGCAAATTCCAAAACATCCTTTTCAAAAGTCTCATGAGGGAAGACGTGATTTATCAAACCGAATTTTTCGGCTTCTTCGGCGGAAAAATCAAAACCTTTGGTAATCAATTCAAATGAGCGTTTTTCCGATAGATTGCGCCGTAGAATTGCCATCACCATCGCCGGAACAAAACCAATTTTAACTTCCGGATAACCAAAACGCGCCGTGTTTGAAGCCAGAACAACATCGCAAGCCGTCGCCAAACCGCAACCGCCGGCTAAAGCGCGACCGTGAACTGCCGCAACGACGGGAATTTTTATTTTTCTGATTAAAGAAAATAGTTCCATCAAATTTTCAGCGTCTGCCAAGTTTTCCAAAACCGAACTTTCGGAAATTTTCTGCAATGCCGATAAATCCGCGCCCGAACAAAAATCTTTGCCCGCGCCTTTGATGACGATTGCACATAAATTTTCGTCTTTATCGGCTTGGCGCAAAGCATTTTTTAACTCATTTATTAAAGCATCGTTCAAAGCATTACGCTTTTTGGGACGGTTTAATGTTAGAGAAAAAATCGCGTTTTCGACGGCGGTTAAAATTTCAGACATTTTCTTTAGAAGTTTTGACGATAGAAGTCAACATTTTAATAAGTTCGACGCAATCGTTGTTCATTGAATCATAAGGTTTTTCGTCGAGAAATTCGCCTTCGTGCAAAATCATTAACCAAAATTCGGTTTCCGAAGCTCTTTTCAACGCGATGTGCATTTCGTTAACAAAACCTTGTTTGGATTCGGATTGAGTCGCTTCTTTAGCGCGTTTGGCGACGTAAGTTCCTGAAATTAGAATCTGTTTGCTCAAAACATACTCATTCTTTTCGTCGGACAAATAGCGATAAAGTTTGACGATTCGCAAAGCAAACTTAATTGCTTTCTCCAACACAAGACTTTTGCTCATAATTTTTAACTGAAATATAGTTCACAGTTGACGGTGAATAGTTGATAATCTGAACTATTCACTGTCAACTGTGAACTATAAACTAATTTTCAGTGAATAAATAAAATTTTGACAACCAAATTTTCACAGTAATTTCACTGCCTTATCAATTTCAGCCGCAAAATTTTCAATTGTTTTGGAGACGATTTCAATTTGCTCGCCCGCTTCTTTCCAATTCCTTTGCTCAATCGCTTCGCGCACGCCGGGCAGAGTTTTCACTCCGTAGCCGGTATAAAATCCGGGCGCATAAATCTGATGCTTGAACCACGCGCGGCGCGGCAAACCTGCATCACGAGTTAAAATGCGTTCCGTGTTCATTAAAATTTTATTAAGTTGTTTTTGCGTTGACGGCGGAATTTGCCTATCTTTGGTTGCCGTTTGATAATTTTTCGCGCTTTCCTGCAATTTTGACAGGGCGTTTTGCAGCGGCGCAAAGTTCAGATATGGCACATCGGTTTTCGGTTTCGGCATTACAAAAGTTTCTTTCGGGTCTTGCACGGCAAGCAAACTGCCGTCTTTTATCATTTGATTCAGCGCGTCAGTTTCTTCGCGCATTGTGTCGGTCAATTTCAAAACTTCTTTGACATATTGCCCGACCGTTTCGGCAAAATTTGTAAATTCAAATGGCAAAACGTCGGCGTTTGCCAAGCGCAGAGTCGTGCGTCCGCAGACTTTCGCCAGCGCGATTCCATAATCGAAATTTGGGTCGCCAAATCGTGTAAAATGGTCAAACGAATCATAAATCGAATGATAAGAACCGCCGCCGTCTTCGCCGCCAAAACCGATGTTGAGCGAAGCGATGCCGAGATGCTGCAAAAATGGCGTGTAATCCGAACCTGAACCAAGCGCGGAGATTCGTAAATCTTTGCGTTCTTTTGTTTCTTTTTTCACGGTTGGCGAGCCGTCAACCATCTGTCGAGCGCGTCGGCGTTCCAAGACGGAAAGTTTTGTTTGCGGGTCTTGCACATCTCGCGCCACTTCGTTCATAAATTTTTCGAGCGTGTGCGAACCGCCAATGCCAAGAAAACCGCGTCCATTTGAATCGGAATTGATATAAACGGCGGCTTTGTCTTTGAGCATTGCGGCGTGTGTTTCCGCCCATTCGGTTGAACCCAAAAGTCCTGGTTCTTCGCCGTCCCAAGCCGCATAAACAATTGTGCGTTTAGGTTTTCGACCTGTTTTTGCGAGTTCGGCAACGCCACGCGCTTCTTCCATTAGAGCAACCAGCCCGCTAATTGGGTCGTCCGCGCCGTTGACCCATGCATCGTGATGATTGCCGCGAATAATCCATTCGTCGGGACGTTCCGTGCCGTTTAATTTCGCAATCACATCGTAAATCGTTTTTGTGTCCCAATTAAATTCGAGTTTAAGATGAACTTTTACCGCGCCTGTGCCGCCAAGATGATAAGTTATCGGCAACGCGCCGCGCCAATTTTCGGGCGCAACCGCGCCGCCCAAATTTCGCAAAAGCGGCAGTGCGTCGCTGTATGAAATCGGCAAAACCGGAATTTTCGTCAGCGTCGGCGCGTCTTTCAGATTTAATCTTTTCGCACCTTTAATTGCCCCGACATTCGGTGTTAACGGGTCGCCCGGAAAAACCGGCATATCGGAAACCGAACCGCGTTGTGCGCCGTTTTCGTTGCGATACGCTCCTTTCGGATAAACGTCGCCTTGAAAAAAGCCGTCATCTTTCGGGTCGGAATAAATTAAACAGCCGATTGCGCCGTGTTCCGCCGCAACTTTCGGCTTGATACCGCGCCACGAGCCGCCGTATTTAGCAATCACGATTTTGCCTTTGACATCAATGCCTCGTTTTTCCAGTTCTTCATAATCGGCGGGAATGCCGTAATTAACAAAAACAAGGTCGCCGGTAACATCGCCGTCAATCGAATAAGCGTTATAAGTCGGAAGCTGTTCGCTTTTTTGATTTGAGGTTGAATCTTCTTTCAAATTTGGTTCTTCTAGTTTCGCCGTGAACTTTTCGGACGAAATCATTTCCAAAACGCGGGTTTTCGGCGTGGGAAATAAAACATCGAATTGCTCAATGTTTGTGTCGTAGCCCCACGATTTGAACAAAGACGCAATAAATTTGGCGTTTTCTTTATCGTAAGGCGAACCGACGTGATGCGGACGCGCCGATAATCGCTTCATCCATTCACGTAGATTCTCCTTTTTCAGCGAAGCATCGAATTTTGCTTCTAAAGTTTTTTGTTTGCCT
>JACCYR010000312.1 GCA_013696385.1 Acidobacteriota bacterium | reverse complement strand
ATTTTTATTTGCATAAGTAATCAATTTCTAAAAAGCGTTGTTGCTTTTTACTTTCAAAACGACGAACGTTACGTCGTCATCCGGCGGTCTTTTTCCAGCCCAATCTTCGCCGACCTTGACAAAACGGTTGATAATTTCCTGCGGCGATAATTGCGCCGATTCTTTTAATGTTTTGTTGGCTTCGCCGTCGCCAAGCATTTCGCCCGATTCGTTGAACATTTCAGTAAAACCATCGCTCATTAAAACAACGCAGTCGTTATTTGAAAGAGTGTATTCCTGTTTTTTGTATTCGATTGCCGCAAAACTGCCCAGCGGCACGGCGCGTAAATTTATCTCTTCGATTTCTCCGGTGGCGTGGCGATAAATCAAGGTCGAAGGCATTCCCGCCGCGCTAATTGAAAAGCGGTTGTCCTTGATTTTGAGCATCGTCATCGCCATAAACAGCCCGCGTAGATTCATCAGTTTAAGCGAGCGTGAAATTTGTTTGAAAGTGTCTGGAATATCGGGCGCGGGCGCCAGATTGTTGAAAAGTCCTTTGGTGGCGGTAACGACTGTTCCGGCTTTTAGCCCGTGTCCGGTTGCATCGCCGACGGCAACGGTTAAAGTTCCGTCGTCGCCGACGTGAAAATCGTAATAATCGCCGCCGACTTCCGTAGCCGGTTTCATATAGGCGGCGATTTCGAGATACGGAATTTGCGGCAGTTTATTCGGCAGCATTGAAAGCTGCAATGCCCGCGCTCCTTCGAGTTCTTTGGCGCGGCGTTCGTTTTCGGCGCGGAGTTCGGCGGATTGTCGTTCCTGTTCGATTTTTTGGAGCGAAAGTTCTTCGACCTGCGCGAGCTGCGTTTTTAAATCACGATTTGTTCGCGCAAAATTGCGAGCGAGAAAAACGGAAACGGCAATCGGCACGGCGAGAATTAGAGCAAACTGACCAAAAATGAGAAAGTTTTCGGGCAAATCCAGAACGCCGAATTGGTTTAATAAAATCGAGAACATTCCGAACGACAGAAGCTGAACGCCGACCATCAAAATCCACGCGCCCGGACGTTTTTCGCGCAGAGCTTTGACTAAAATAAGTATGCAAAACGTGAACGACAAACCAATCAAGACGTTCGTCAGTATTCTAAAGTTGCTGGTTTTGTTGAGAAATATGCAATTTAAAACGCTGCTGACCGCCCACGCCGCTGTCAATATCCAAAAGAGCTTTCCAAGCGGGCGGGCGAATACAACGTGGACAAATGCCAGCAGCGCGACGAATTCGACGGCGAGCATTGTCGAGTTAATCATTCCTGCAATGATTGACGGCAAAATCGGCTGATGCCCGTGAACCATTAAATTTCCGCAAACAAGCAGAATGGCAAAGGAAAAAGCATAGATACTGTAAAAAAGATTTCCGCGCTCAACGCGGTAAAATATATACAGCAGAAAATGCAGCAGCGCGAGCGCGAGCAGAAATCCGATAAACAGAAATCCAACGCGCATCGAAGAGGTGAATGCGTATTGACTAATTATGCCGTTTAAATCGTCGGCATTTCTAATTGCCAATGAAAAACTGGGATAAATGCCGCCGTTTGCCAGCCAAGAGGCTATACCGACGGACATATCGGCAAGAGTTTCCGACGCGAAACGCACGGCAATCAAGTGTTCGCCCGCACCTTCAAAGCGAAACGGTATCGGCAAACGACTCGGATTATATTCCGAAATTTCCGTGTCGGTGACTGCGCCGAAAGTAACGAGTTTTTTGCCGTCCAGATAAATTTCCGACGCGCCTCTCTGCACCATGATAAACGCGAAATTTTTATCCGCCAGACTTTCGTCAATTTGAACATACAGACGAAACCACGCGCGTCCGTTCCAACCGCTTTTTGGAATGGCTTCCGGTTTGATAACCGTTTCTTCTAATTTGTCCCACGAAGAATCGTCAAACTGCGGATTCGCCCACGCCGCATCATCGCCCGCGTGATATTTCCACGTTAATTTATTTAATTCGACGGATTTTCCGTCCTGCAAAGCATCCGCCGTCAAAGTGAAAACTTCATTGTTCTGCGCGTTTAGATTTGCCGCGAAAATAAAAAACACCAGAACGATAAATCGAGCGGCAGTAAAAAGGGTGCGGGTAAAAGTCAGAATGTTTTTTGTTGATAACCTCATATTATTTAAATTTTCAAATTATGGCTTGGGCTGTTGAGATTAATTTAAACAAGCGAGCGCGATTATGAATCAAATCGAAAAAGGAAATTTCACACAGCCGTTATAGCATCCGACAGTTCAAAAAAATTGGCAAATATAAACCGCAGTCTTTTATTCTTAAATTTTAATTTTGCATTCAAGATAATCGGTAAATAATATTGCAGCATCAAAATTACTAAAAAATATAACTGTTGCCTTGTCTTATTTGAAAAAAACGACGTAGAATCACAAAATATAGTTTTTTCTTATTAAAGTAAATTTTGGAGAGTTTATAAATGAAGATCGGATTACCGAAAGAAATCAAAGATAACGAATATCGCGTCGGACTCACGCCCGCCGGCGTGCAGGCTCTATCGGACGCGGGACACGAACTTTTTGTGCAGAAAACGGCGGGCGAAGGTTCGAGTTTTTCGGATGAACAATATGTCAACGCGGGCGCGAAAATGCTCGAAACGGCGGATGATGTTTGGAAAGCAGGCGATATGATTGTCAAAGTCAAAGAGCCGATTGCGCCAGAATATCCGCGAATGCGCGAAAATCAATTGTTATTCACTTACTTGCACCTTGCGCCCGAATTTGAATTAACCAAGCAGTTGCTGAAGCGCAAAGTTACGGGCGTGGCTTATGAAACGATTACGGACAAAAAAGGAACTTTGCCGCTTTTAACGCCGATGTCAGAAGTTGCGGGCAGAATGAGCGTGCAGGTCGGCGCGACGTATCTGGAAAAAATGAACGGCGGACGCGGAATCCTGCTCGGCGGTGTGCCGGGCGTTCCGGCGGCAAATGTTGTGATTATCGGCGGCGGAATCGTCGGCACGGAAGCGGCGAAAATGGCTGTCGGTTTGGGAGCGCATGTTACAATTATTGACAAAAATCTTGACCGTCTGCGCCAATTGGACGACATCTTTTTATCAAAAGTCCAAACGCTGGCATCAAGCCGCTACGCGATTGAAGAAGCGATTTCACACGCTGATTTAGTTATCGGCGCGGTTTTAGTGGTCGGCGCGGCGGCTCCGAAACTGGTTACGCGCGAGATGCTCAAAGTCATTCCGAAAGGCGCGGTTTTAGTTGATGTGGCGGTTGACCAAGGCGGCTGTTTTGAAACGACGCACGCGACGACGCACTCGAATCCGACTTATTACGAAGAAGGTGTTTTGCATTACTGTGTGGCAAATATGCCGGGCGCAGTTCCGCGCACTTCGACCTTTGCGCTGACCAACGCGACTTTGCCTTACGCGCTTGATTTGGCAAACAAAGGCTTTGAAAAAGCAATTCGTGAAGACGAAGGTTTGAAAGAAGGCGTGAATACTTACGGCGGAAAACTAACTTATGAAGCCGTTGCCGCGTCGCAAGATTTGGAATACACACCGCTTGAAAATTTGGTTGACGGCATCACGGCAAAAGCGGCAAATTAATGGAAAACGAAAGCCAGCTAAAGCTGGAACTCAAAACGCTGGAAAAGTGCCGCTTGGTGATAAAATCGGACATTTTTTGCTGATGAAAGATTCTCGTTATTGCTGAATTTGGCTTTGGACGCTAAAGTGCAAAATCACCCCTTAGAAACGGTTTGGAAAGTAATTTTATTGCCTACGAAACACACAAACGGCACGAAAAATAAGACGAAAACAAAAGGATTTTCATTATTTTAGTTTGTTTCGTGTGTTTCGTAGGCAAAATTATCGCTTTAATTTATTGATTTGTGAGTTTTCAAACAATTTCTTAGAAAACTTGCCAACCTTTTGTTTCTAGAAATGCACTAAGTTGTTCATAATAATTAAGTTTTAATATGTATGAATTTGCAGTTACACCGGCGGTTACGCAGCTTCGTCGTCCCGGAGTTTTAATCTCGGAAGTTTCACCAATGAGTTTGGCGGACGAATTAGAACTTGCGGCGGGTGATAGAATCGTGCGCGTCAACGGACGACAAGTGCGTGATTATCTCGATTTTCGTTTTCAAACGGCGGGCGAAAATGAACTGGAATTAACCGTTAAAAAATCCAGTGGCGAAACTTGGGAAATCGAATTAGACCGCGATGAAGGGGAAGATTTTGGCTTGATGTTCGAGCAAATTGTGCCGCGCCAATGCGCTAACGAATGTCTTTTTTGTTTCTGCAAAGGTAATCCTGACGATGCGCGACCTTCGCTTTTTGTCCGCGACGAAGATATTAGATTGTCGTTTTTGTATGGAAATTACACGACTTTAAGTTCGATAACGCCGGACGAAATGAATCGCATTATCGAACAGCGTCTTTCGCCGCAATACGTTTCAATTCACGCGACGGATTTAAAGACTCGCGCTTATCTGCTCGGCGTTGACGAAAGCCGCGCCGATATTTTTGACAAACTGCAAAGACTTCTCGATAACAATATCGAAATTCACGCGCAAGTCGTGCTTTGTCCCGAAATTAACGATGGCAAACAATTGGAAAAAACTCTGCGCGATTTGGCTTCGCATTATCCGCGCATTGTTTCAACGGCAGTCGTTCCGGTTGCGCTGACTCGTTACAATACGGACGAAAGATTAATCCGCATTACGCCGGAATTTTGCCGCCGAACAATTAAAGAAGTCGAAAAATTGCAAAGCGAATTTCGCAAAAATCTCGGCGTAACTTTCGCATTTCTCGGCGATGAAATCTATATCAAAGCCGGTGTTCCGATTCCTTCAAAAAGACATTACGGCAATTATCCGCAAATCGAAGACGGCGTTGGAATGATTCGCTCTTTTTTGAATTCGTTTGAAGGTTTGCTGAAAAAAGTTCAAAGTCCAAAGTCCAAAGTCCAAAGTTCATTAAACGGAACAATTTTAACAGGCGAAATGTTTGCGCCTGTTTTGCGGGAGCAAATTGAGAAATTAAATTCTTTAATTGGTTCGCGCCTTCACGTTCTCGCCGTTCCAAACACATATTTCGGCGGCGATGTTGCCGTTGCCGGACTTTTAGCCGGACAAGATTTTCTCGCGGTCAAAGACAAAATCAAAGGCGGTTTTGTGATAATTCCAAAACACACAATCAAATCCGACGAGCCGATTTTTTTGGATGGAATGAAATTTGACGAATTAAAGAAACGGTTTGATGTCCCGATTTATGACTTGGATACTAAAGATTTGATGGTTTTTATATCAGAAAGCCGATAAATCGTTAATTTATCAACTCCTAATGATAACAATTACAAAACTGTCTGCACAGCAAGAAAAGACCCTGCCGATTTTACTCATTCAGGGCTTTGCACAACTATAGTTTTCTTACGTTCTCACAATCTTATTTTTGCCTTTTATTCTTCGTCGCGTCCGTGTGCGTGAGCGGGCGGATGCGTGGCTTCGACTGCTGAAAAGGATTCGAGAATTTTATAAGTGTGCAACGCGCCTTTCGGCACAACATAAGAGTCGCCTTTTTCCAGCAACACCATCTGACCTTCGAGATGCAGTTCGGCTTTTCCGCCCAGAACATAACCGACTGTTTCATAATCGCGTGTGCGTGGTTCTTTGTCGTCGGTCGGTTCTTGATTTTTCCAAAGCCGCATTGCAATACTTTTACCCGATGCCAGATACTTTTGTCCCATTTCGCCGCTCGGCGAATTAGTCGAATCTACTTTTGTTACTGTTGTATCACTCATCTTGATTTTTTCTCCTTGTTTTTTATAAATCTATTGTATTGCAAGAAATATGCCATCCACAATTGCTTTTAACAATCTTACGCGATGCCGAATAATATCGGCTTTGGCGAACAAAACCATGAAAACCTGAAACTTTTTGGAAGGATTAATTTTAAGCAACTGTCCCGAATCAATACTGCTAATATCCGCCTTTTGTTTAAATAAAATCTTTATCAACTAAAAGTTCGGCGTTCAAAATCGCCGAACCAGCTGCGCCGCGCACGGTGTTGTGGCTCAGAGCGACAAAGCGGTAATCAAAGATATTGTCTGGGAAAAGTCTGCCGACGGTTATCGTCATCCCGTCGCCGTTGTCGCGGTCGAGTCGCGGCTGCGGACGCGAAGGTTCATCGCACATTCGAATAAATTCTTTAGGAGATGAATAAAGATTGAGCGACGGGAAATTTGACATCGCTTTCATCACGCCTTCGAGCGTCGAAGTTTGTTTTAATTTCACGCGAACCGAAGCCGTATGACCGTCAAGCACATTGACGCGAAAACACTGTGCGCTAACGGTAAAATCGGCTTTTTCGATTACGCCGTTGCTGAATTCGCCCAAAATCTTCTGCGCTTCGGTTTCGACTTTCGGCTCTTCGCCCGCGATATACGGCAAAACATTGTCAATAATATCAAAGGACGAAACGCCCGGATAGCCTGCGCCGGAAATCGCCTGCATCGTCGTTACAAAAACTGATTCGACGCTGAATTTTCGGTTTAAAGCGGCAAGCGGCGGCGCGAAACTCATAATCGCGCAGTTCGGATTCGTTACGATAAAACCTTTTCCGAAACCGTGTCTTTGTCTTTGAACTTCAATCAAACCGAGATGTTCGGCGTTAATTTCGGGAATAAGCAGCGGCACGTCTTCTTCCATCCGATACGCGGACGAATTGCTGATAACGGGAAAACCTGCCCGCGCAAACGCTCCTTCGGTTTCACGCGCCACGTTTGAAGGCAGGCTCGAAAAAACCAAATCGCAATCAAGCGGCGGCTCAATTGGCTGCACGACAATTTCTTTGATATATTCGGGCATCGCGCCCGCAAGTTTCCACGCACACGCTTCGGCAAATGGTTTTCCAACCGAACGGTCAGACGCGGCAAGTGCGGTTATATCAAACTGCGGATGATTTTCCAATAATTGAACAAATCTCTGTCCGACCGTTCCGGTTGCACCCAAAATTCCGACTCGATATTTTTTCATAAATCAGTTATCAGTTATCAGTTATCAGCATTGTTATTTGCTATCTGTTGACTGATAACTGATTAGTGCTTCTTTCATTCTTTTCACGCCTTCGCGGGTTTTCTCTTCATCATTGCAGAGTGAGATACGCAGAAAACCTTTTGCTTCATCGCCAAATGCAATTCCGGGAACGGTTATCACACGGTTTTGGAGAAACATTTCGGCGATTTCCAAATCGTCGCCGAGCAAGGGACGCACGTCAAGCATCGTATAAAACGCGCCTTCGGGCTGTGTTCCGCGCAAACCTAGTTCGTCTTGCAGAAGTTTTATTAGAAATTCACCGCGCCTTTTATAGATTTCACGCGCTTCGGCTTTCGCTTTTTCGGCTTCCTGCGTCCAGCCGAGAAGCGCAGCTTTTTGCGAAATTGTCGAAGTGCAAACGGCTAAAAATCCGTGCAAAGTCAGCGCGGCTTTGACAACATC
>JACCYR010000284.1 GCA_013696385.1 Acidobacteriota bacterium | reverse complement strand
TCAGATTATTCTGCGCCCAGAGATGATAAATTCCCGCGCCTGAAATTGCGCCCAAAAGCAGCATCAGCAAAGGCGTTAAAACTTTGCCGAAAAAACCGCCGCTTCTTTTTCCACCTCTGGTAACCTCACGCTTTTGAACCGGCGGAGTTTCTGCGTTTTCAGCCTGAAAGGACATCGAGTTCTGGTTATTTCTAATCTCGGAAGTCGGAACTTCCTGCGGATAAGAAATTTCTTCGGGCTGAAATTTATTGACAACCGGCATTTGCAGATTTTGTGTCGGAATTTCTTCTTCATCACCCAAAGATTGTGCGGCATAAACTGCATCGTTATTAATCGCCGCCGGACGCGCCGTCGCCACGGTCGCTTCTTCATATTCGGCAGAAGTTTTGTTTGTTTGACTAGCAAAGCCGCTCATAACTTTGTCGGTAACTCTGGCGATAACGGCGGTTAAATTGTCTTCTGCGCCGCGCTCGTAACAAATTTCCTTCATCTTTCGGACAATTTCGGCGGGACTCGCCTTTGAAAGCAGCAGATCGCGCAGTTCAAAATCGTCAATGTGGCGCGTGATGCCGTCCGAACAAAGCAGAAATGTTGTCCGCGGCTCGAACATAATGGTTTTCATATCAACTTCTACCGAAGAATCTGCGCCGAGTGCGCGGCTGATGACATTTCGGCTGGGATGCGTCGCGGCTTGAGCAGATGTCATTCGTCCGGCGCGAACTTCTTCTTCAACCATCGAATGGTCTTGGGTTTCGCGGTGAAAATTTCCCTTCTCGTCAAGCCGGTAAAGCCGCGAATCACCGGTGTGTCCGATAGTGGCGATATTCCCTGCAATGTGAAGCGCAACGATGGTTGTCGCCATTGTCGAAAGCTGCGCCAAATCGTGCGACATTTGATAAATCGCTGCATTAGCGCGTTGAATCGCAACTTTCATCA
Source organism: Acidobacteriota bacterium (assembly GCA_013696385.1). Lineage (GTDB taxonomy): Bacteria > Acidobacteriota > Blastocatellia > Pyrinomonadales > Pyrinomonadaceae. The sequence continues at coordinate 5,500 of JACCYR010000284.1, read as the reverse complement.
TCTCTTCCGCATCGCTGTTTTCCCGCAGATTAATAAATGCTTCACCGAGAATTTCCATCGCCATTTGCGAGGCGACATCGCCTGCCTGCGCTCCACCAACGCCGTCGGCAACGGCAAAAAGCCCGCACTCACTCATTTCTAAAAATGAATCTTCGTTCTGCGGGCGTTTTTCGCTCAAACCTCGGTCTGATACAGAAGCCGAATCAATTTGAAAATTGTTTTCCATTAGTGTTTCTCCAAATTAAGTCTAAAGTCCAAACTCCAAAGTCCAAAGTCTAATATCAACTTGCCCGTTTTTGACTTTAGACATTGGAATTTGGACTTTGGACTTGATGAATGTCAACCGCGTTGCGGTGCGAAAACGCCATCAGCATTCCAAGCATCACGAAACTCGTTATCAAGCTAAAACCGCCGTGGCTGACAAACGGAAGCGTAATGCCCGTCATCGGTAATGCTCGCGTGATGCCGCCCATATTGACAAGGGCTTGAAAACCGATAAACGCCGTTAGCCCGACGGCGCAAAGTTTGCTGAACATATCTCTTGCATCCAATGCCGTGCGAACTCCCGCGCTGACAAAAGTTATTAGCGCAAAGATTAACAATAAACCGCCGAAAAGTCCAAGTTCTTCGGCAAGTGCCGCGTAAACATAATCGGAATCAGATATAGGAATCAGTTCGACGTAGCCTAAACCTAAACCGCGTCCGGTTGTTCCACCAGAAGCCAAGCCGAAGGTCGCCTGTGCCGGCTGAAATGCCAAAATGTCAAACCAAGCGTCAACATTGATTGATTTTTGCAAGGTTGGGTCTTGTTCCAATAATTCGGGTAAATTCGGGTCTCTTTTAACTAAATCATTATAATAATCGTCGTAATCTTCCTTCCACCAACCGGTATCCGGCGACGGCGGATTAAATCCGTCAAGCCACAGATGAAAACGTTGCTGTATTCTGTCAGGCAAAACTTTTTTGATGGGTGCGGCAAGCACCGGCAGAAGCGGAATTTTTTCCTGCGTTTTAACGGGCAATGCGCCGACAACCAAAATGCTGACAAGCAAAGCTACGCTTCCGACCAAAACAATTCTTTGCGGCAGACGGCGCACGGCAATCAGATAAAGCGTCGCATAAACCGAACTGAAAACCATCATTTGTCCGAAATCCTTCAATACAAAAAACGGCACAAACGGTAGAATCGCCATAAATACTAGCGGAATGACATCTTTCGCACGCGGAACGCCCCAATAAGTCCGCGCCAGATTTTTATATAGAACCGACAAAATTGCGGCAAAACCTATCAGAAACGGAATTTTTGAAGGTTCCCAAGGTGTCATATTGCCAATGGATTTTCCCGCCTTCGACGTAATTGCCGCAATCAGCAAAGGCACGAGCGTTAGCAAAACAATCAAAAAACCGTTTCTCTGCAAAATGTCCAAAACATCATCGCGTCGAAACAAAATAAACACGCCGACGAAACAAGCAATCGCCAAAAGCGGGATGAGAGTTTTGCCCGATAAAAAAACATCGCTTAAATCTTCATTAGCCGGACGCGGCGTTTCCTTTGACAAATCAATCGGCGATGGCGGCGTGGCTGGAAGTCCCATCATTTGCTTCTTTTCCGCCGAATAATTTTCCTGTATGTAGTGCATCTGAAGCGTTTTGATTTTCGCTTCGCGCGCTTCGGCTTTATCTTTGCGCGAAGTATATTCGGGGTCGCTGAACAAGCGATATTGCACAGTCAAACCGATTGAAAAAAGCAAAACGGCGGAAGTGTAAAGCGTCCAATTGCCTTGATATTTGGCGAAACGAGCGAGAAAAATCGGCAAAACGGCGAGTATGAAAAGCAAAGCGAGATTTCTGCTCGCCGTCAGAAAGGAAGTTTCATAACCGCGAATCAATGCGCCGTAATGAATGGAATAATGCGCGATTGCCGTCAGCGCGACAATCAGTAAGAGTATAAAAATATGAGTTGATGCACGGTTTTTCATAGCAAAATTTTTATTATATTTATTGTTCTAAAGAAACAAAAACGGTTTGTGGAAAGCTGCACGCTGTCAGCTATCCGTTTTTTCAAATAAGCCATTAAACGGCGAACTTCGGCATTTGATAGTTGCGCCATTATGAAACTTCCGCCAAATTGATTTCTCGCGGCGGCTCAGTCGCCAGCCACGAGCTAAGCAAAGCGACGAATTCTTTTTTTTCGGATATGGTCGCGTAAAACGTGCGTTCTTTTCCGTAAATTTCGCAAGTTCCGTCCGCTTGATTTTCAATCCGAACCAACGCGCCTTGCAGAAGCAATTGACGTGCTTCGTCAACGAATTTTTCCTGTTCCGGCGCGTAAGCAAGAACTCGCAAATTCTTACTAAAACGAAGGCTTTTCCAAACTGTTCCAATTTCTTCCGCCGTTTGTTCCGTCAATAAACGCGCTAGAACTTCCCGCCGCTCCGTAACGGTTAATTTATGCGTGAATTCAATTAAATTTTCATTTATCATAATCCTTATAAATTAAATTTATTTTTTCTTCTTTTTTACTGCCGGAACTTGCGTTTTCGGTTTGTATTGTTCACCCAAAAGTCCTAAATCACGCGCTTTTAAAATGATATTTGCGGCAATCGGCGCGGAAACTTTTGCGCCATAACCGCCGCCTTCAACAACTACTGCAATCGCCAGCGTCGGTTTTTCTAACGGCGCAATCGAAATATACCAACTGTCGGTGCGTTCAAACATCTGCGGAACTTTGTATTCTTCGATTTCGCCGTTTTCATTTTTGCGTTTTTTCGTGATGGTTTTCAATTTTCCGGTTTTTTCGTCATAAACCGGCGCGAGTTTTTCCGCTGTGCCGGTTTTTCCGCCGGAACGAATTCCCGCCGCCAAAACATTGGCAAAAACCCGCGTCGCCGTTCCGCCGCTTCCTTCGGTTACAAGCCCCATAATTTCGCGGATTTGGGCGGCTTGCGGCGGAGAAAGAACTTGCGAAAAAACTTGCGGCGGCTGGTCGGCTTCGATTTTCGGCTTTATTAAATTTCCTTGCAAATTAGCGGGCGCGGACGCAATCAAAGCCATCTGAAATGGTGTCATTTGTCCGGCGTAACCTTGTCCCATTCCTTCCAAACCCAAATCATACGCCGAGATTTGTTTGCCTGTTACGATGGTAGATTGCTCCGGCGCAAGCGCGTTGGCTATTCGGTTATGGCTTGCATTCCAAATGTCTGGAAAAAAATTTGTCTGCAAAGCATCTTCGGGCGTGTCAACCGCTAAAATGCTGAACGCTCCGGCGGTTTCGCGGATTCTTTCCCGTCCGAGTTCAACCGCCATTTGCGAAAAATACTGATTGCTCGAAGCCTCGTAAGCCTGCGCGATATTCAAAGTTGTGCAGCCGTAAGGCGGTTCGCAGCCGCCATTGGCATCGGTAATCGCACGCGAGCCGCGAAACGGCACAAAGCCCGTCGGCGAACTGGTGAAAAGTGAATTTTGTTTGCCCGCCCGAAAAGCGGAAATCATCGTGAAAGTTTTAAAAGTCGAACCCGGAACGTAGTATTCGCGTGTTGCCCGATTCAAAAGCGGTTTATCGCGCTTATTGCCTTCGAGTTTGAGCCAATCGTCGAGCGATTGCGCTTCCGACAAGTTAAATGATGGATTTGAATACATTGCCAAAACGTCGCCCGTTTGCGGATTCAGCACGACAATCGCGCCTTTTTTGTCTTTTAGCTGGTCAGCAATAAAGGCTTGCAAATCACGGTCAATCGTAATGCGGACATCGCGGTTTTCATCTGCGGGGCGTTTAATGCGCGTCAAAACCTCCCACGCTTCTGGCGTTTTGTCGGCTTCTTTTTTGTAAAGCGTGCGTTCAAGTCCGGGCGTTCCGCGCTCAGTTCCCAAAAGATGCGCCATTTCTTTTTCCAAAGCAAAAGCGCGGTTAATATCGCCGTTTTTATCCAATTTGTAATAAGCAAGCGCACTTCCCAGATTTCCCGTGCGGTCAAACATCCAGCCGCGCAGACGCGCCGCCGTCGCCCGCCGGTTGCGTAAATCTTTATAGCTTAACGCTTGAAACTGTTCGTTATAATCATCGGCATAATACGTCCAATAAACGTGAAAACCATAAACAAAAAACGCCAAACCGATAAACACAAATTGCCAAATTCGCAAACTGCGGTTAGTTACGGTTTTGGTTAATTTGCGTTTTACTTCTTTCGGCAGATTTTGTTCAAAATTAAACTTCGGACGGCGAAAATTACCAAAGAAGGAAACGAGCAAAAAAACAATTAAAACGGCGATGCCGATGAGATAAACAATAGTTAAACCTGCTGGTGTGCGTTCCAAAATCTGCCCGCCGAACAGATTTTCGGGGCGAAGTTTTTCCCAATCAAATTGTAAAACAAGCAGAAAACTCGTCATTTGTTTAATTTTTCTTTCATGTTATCTGTCTATTAACAATTTTACTTTGCAGAATAGTTAATAGTTTATAATTTATAGTTAAGAGTTCACGCCTCAAAGTTTTAACTGTTTGCTTACAGAACATCTTCCTTCGTCGCAACATCTTCTTTTGGAGAGTAAACTTCATTTATCGAAACCATTTTCGCCGAATTAACAACTTCTTTTATCGCCTCTTCTTTGGTCGAAAAATCTTCGGCGACGACAAATTCTTTTTCATTTATTATATGTTCGAGCGCAACTTCCACCGTGCCAAATTTTAATTTATCGCCTTCGTTAATAACAACAGCTCTGCCGTAAGAAATACGCTGATTGTTGATAAATGTTCCATTAGTTGAGCCGGTGTCGGCGACCATCAATTGCCTGTCGAGGTTTAAAACAAGTGCGGCGTGAATTTTGGAAATGCTTGGGTCATTAATTACCAGATCGTTCTCTTTTGTCCTGCCAACACTTAAACGCTCCTTTTCGGAAAAAGCCAATTTAACTTTTTGGGGTTTGTCAGTTACCTTGAACTCCGCGATAAAAATTTCCTTTTCAGGTGCGGCAATTTCTTCTTCAATCGGATTGATAACGACATTTTTTAAATCGGGAACAGTAACATTAACGGCAGCCTCGCGCTCGTCTTCGGTAAATTTATCGAAACTTGCCAGAAGTTTTACGCCTTCAGTAAAATAATCGGGTTTGATTTCCAACTGCATCGGCGCGTAAGTGTGATAACGCTTGTCGTTAATGTGGTCAATGGCGGCGGTCAGCAGTTCGTATTCGAGTTTTTTTAATGCGCTTTCCGCATCGGTTGAAAATTTGTCCCACTGCATTAAAAGTTTGATGTTATGCGGAACAAACTTTCCTTTTTCGCCTAAGTCTTTGACTTCGGCATCAAGCAGTTTCTTTAGCTTTTCAATCAATTCGCTGGTTGCCAAACTGCTCGAAGGTTTCCAATTTCTGCCTGTAAATTGGTCGAAAGTTTCGCCGAGTTTGGTCAAAATTCCGCGCACCAGCCAATCGGTCGAAAATGATTTTTTTGTTGTCGGGTTGTTTATTTCAGACATTTTTGCAAACATTTTAGCCGAAAAGA
>JACCYR010000261.1 GCA_013696385.1 Acidobacteriota bacterium | reverse complement strand
ATTTGCCGAAATACGGACGGCGCAATTGTCGGCGTAATAAACCTTTCGCAAATTTTTCGCGGCGTTTTCCAAAATGCTTATCTCGGTTATTATTTGGGCGGAAAATTTACGGGCTTCGGTTTTATGGCTGAAGCGGTGGAATTAATTCTCCGGTTTGCATTCAAAGAGTTGAAACTTCATCGAGTTGAAGCAAACGTCCAACCGCGTAATTTAGCTTCAATTGCGGTTTTGCAAAAAACAGGTTTTACGAAGGAAGGTTTTTCTCCCAAATATCTGAAAATCAGCGGGCGTTGGCGCGACCACGAAAGATGGGCGATAATCGCGGAAGATTGGAGAAAGAAAAAATGAGCCAAGCAACAGCAGAAAAATTGATGTCGGTTGAAGAATATCTTGCGTTTGAAGAAAAATCGAAAATCAAACACGAATATATGGACGGCAAAATATTTTCGATGGCTGGCGCGACACGAAAGCATAATCTCACTACAACAAATATTTCGACCGAGTTAAATTTGCAATTGCGTGAGGAGAATTGCGAAGTCTACGCGAGCGATTTTCGCGTTAAAATCCGCGATGGACATAATGTTTATCCTGATGTTGCTGTCGTCTGCGGTGAAATTTTGACCGAAAGTAACGAAACAACTTTGCTAAATCCAACAGTTGTATTTGAAGTGTTGTCAAAATCAACTGAAAAGCGCGATAGAAGCGATAAAGCTGAAGATTATTTTAAATTAGATTCCCTAAAGGATTACGTTTTGGTTTCGCAGTATCGCGTCAGAATCGAACATTTTTCAAAACAAAAAAATAACGAATGGAATTTAAAGATATTTGAAGATTTGGAAGATGTTCTTGAATTAAAAACAATCAACTGCAAAATTCCGCTTAAATTGATTTATTTAAAACTAAAATTGACTTCGCTGAAATTGGTCGAAAAGAAAAAGAAGAATGGAAAATAGCGCAGTAAAAGCCAAAAAACAAAAACTCGTCCAAGTTCGCAATCTCGTCAAACATTTTCCCGTCGAAAATTCTGACGATGTTGTTCGCGCAGTTGACGGCGTTTCGTTTGACATTTTTGCGGGCGAAACTTTAGGTTTAGTCGGCGAATCAGGCTGCGGCAAATCAACTGTCGGGCGTTGTTTGATAAGACTTTATGAGCCGACGAGCGGCGATGTTTTTTTTGAAGGACAAAACATTGTCGGTTTGCCAAACAATCAAATGCAGAAACTTCGGCGCGAGATGCAGATAATTTTTCAAGACCCGTATGCTTCATTAAATCCGCGTTTGAGTATTTATTCGATTATTTCCGAACCGTTGAAAATTCACGGCATCGGCAACAAAACAGAACAGCGCGACAGAGTTGCTGACCTTTTAAAAAAAGTCGGACTTGATACCAATTATATGTTTCGCTATCCGCACGAATTTTCCGGCGGACAGCGTCAGCGCATCGGAATTGCGCGGGCTTTGGCTTTAAATCCAAAACTTATCATCGCCGACGAACCTGTTTCGGCTTTGGACGTTTCCGTGCAGGCGCAGGTCGTTAATCTTTTGCAGGATTTACAAAATGAGTTTGGTTTGACCTATCTTTTTATCTCGCATGGTTTGGCGGTTGTCGAGCATATTTCGCAGCGCGTTGCCGTGATGTATCTGGGAAAAATTGTTGAGATTGCCGAAGGGCGCGAATTATATGACAATCCGCTTCATCCATATACAAAAGCGTTGCTTTCAGCAATTCCGATTCCAGACCCGAAAAAAAAACGCGAGCGAATAGTTTTGCAAGGCGATGTTCCGACTCCGATAAATCCGCCGTCGGGCTGTCGTTTTCGCACTCGCTGTCCGTTTGCGATTGAAGATTGTGCGCGGGTTGTGCCGGAATTGCGGGAAATTGAAAAAGGACATTTTGCCGCTTGTATTCGCGTCGAAGGTTACGAAAGTGCGCCGTCTTTGTGATTTAATTGAAACGCGCCAATTAAAAATTGCGTAGTAACCGAAAATAATCAAAAAGATTTGTGTCTTTTAGTTGGTGTTTTGTTGTTTCAGACAAAAAGCGCAAACGTCTAATCAAATAAAATAAAGAGGAAAACTTTTATGAACGAAGAAAATCAAGATTTAATCGAACAAAATAATGTCGAATGGCAAGCACCGCCGATTCCCGAAGAAATTGTTAACACGGAAGAACCGGCGCAGATGTCGGAGGTAGGAACGCTTGGGAACATATTTTTTGAACCGGGTAAGACGTTTGAAGATTTGCGCCGCAAGCCGCGATTTATCTTAGCAACTTTAATCTTCATTTTATTGTCAACAGTTTTCTCATTTTTATTTGTTAATAAAGTTGGTGAAGAGGGATTTAGAAGATTTGCTCAAGAGCAAGTCGAAAAAAACCCAAGCACCCAGTCTTTAACACCGGAGCAAAAACAAAAAAGCATTGAACTTAATTTGACCATAATAAAGACGATTAAATATTTAGTTCCGTTATTTATAATCATTTTTTTTGCTCTTGGCGGTCTAATTTATTGGCTCGGAGTTAAAGCAATGGGAGGCTCGGCAAATTATTGGCAGAGTGTTTCGGTGTGGGTCTATGCAAGTTTTGCTCCGGGAGTGGTTGCAATGGTTGCTAACCTCTTAATTTTGTTCTTTAAATCCGCCGATGAAATAGACATCGCGGCAAGCCAGCGCGGTTTGGTTCAGGCTAATCCGAGTTTTTTTGTTGACGGGAAACAAAATCCTGTGCTGGCGACGTTTTTGGGAACATTTGATTTTTTTGAAATTTGGGGCTGGATTCTGGCGGCAATCGGTTTGCGAATAGTCGGTAAAATTTCGACCAGCACAGCTTGGGCGATTGTGCTGATTGTCGCTTTAATTGGTGTTGCGTTTAGAGTCGTGAGCGCGTTGTTTTCGTAAAGTCCAAAGTCCAAAGTCGAAAAACGGTTTTAACTTTAGACTTTGGACTTTAGACCTTGGACTTATACCAAATCAATTTAAGTTGTGCGTATTGAATGCGGAAGCCCGCACGAAGTAAGGGCGTGTTTTTCACACTTACTTCGTGCGTGTTTCTGCATAATACGCGCATTTTTATTTGAATTGGTATTATTATTCATATCTCAAAGATTCAATCGGGTCCAAACGGGCAGCTTTCCACGCGGGAAATAATCCAAAAATAATGCCGATGCCGACGCTGGCGAAGAAGCCTAAAACCGGAGCCCACCACGGAACGTAAGACGGGAAAACGAGCGCAATCAGAAATGTTAATGCCCATCCGATTGCCAATCCGACTAATCCGCCGAAACCTGTCAGCGTGGCGGCTTCAATCAAAAATTGCAAAAGAATATCGCTTTGTTTTGCGCCGACGGCTTTGCGGATGCCGATTTCGCGCGTTCTTTCCGTTACGGACACGAGCATAATATTCATCACACCGATGCCTCCAATCAGTAGACCGATTGAAGAAATAACGACCATTGCCAGAGCCACGCCAGCCGTAATTGATTGAAATTGTTCAATAATACTCGCGGCGGTTTCCATTCCAAAATTATTCTTCTCACCATACGGAACTTGCCTTCGGACACGAAGAAGGTCTTGCACCTGGTCTTTGGCTTCGTCAAGTTTTCCTTCTTTGGAAATGGCGTAAATATACAAATCATCGGCATATGGTTTCAGCCGTAAAGCCGAGCCGATTGGCATATAAATAGAGTTGCTTTGGTCATTGTTGCCGCCGCCGCCAAAAAGTTGTTCGCGTTTTTGCAGAACGCCGATAACGCGAAATTCGCGCCCGCCGATTTCCAAAGTCTTTCCGACGGGCGATTCGTAAGGAAAATAAGATTCAACAACGGTCGAACCGATTAAGCAGACATCGGATTTGCTGTCGCTTTCGTTTTGGGTGAACCAGCGACCTTCAATCAAAACTTCGCTTCCGGCTTTTTCGATATCCGGCAAAGTTCCCTGCAGTTTAACGGCTGAAGATGTTTTGCCGTTTTTGCCGGTAACGAGGATTTTTTGTCCGAAATAATTACTGGTAATGTTTAAAAACGGAATGGCGGTTTCGATGGTCGAAAGTTTCTTTAAGGCTTCGGCATCATCGATTGTCAGCGGTTTTCGCATTCTTTCTTCTTGTGTGCGGCTTCCGTGTCCGACGGAAATATCATATTTGCGAAGGATAATCGTATGTGTGCCGAAAGATTCGACTTGTTTTTTAACTGCTTCATCAATACCGCTGATAATTGAAGAAATCAACATCACGGTGATAACACCGATGATGACACCAAAAATAGTCAAAAATGAGCGCAATTTATTATTTCGCAATGTGGCGAGTGCCATCTTAAAATTTTCGTAAAAACTGTTGCCGATAAATTTCATTGCATCAAATTTTACCAGATGGTCGTTATATTCGCCGCCCGAATTTTGCCATCGCGGGTAACAAGCGGTAATCCTAAATGTAAAGCCGTCGCCGCGATAATTCTATCGGGCATATCAGGCACGTCTTTGCGCGGCACGAGTTCAAGCGATTCAGCGACAACTTCGGTTAAATGATAAACCGTCAATTCGCTATTCGGATTGGCTAAAGTTTGCTTGATTCGTTTGAGTAATTCTTTTGGAATGCGCCCTTTTTCAATTAAATAAACTAATTCAACCAGACAAATTGAAGGCATGAAAACAGGCTCACCATTTGCCGCCGCGTTGAGCATTGCTTGACGGGCATCAGCGGAAAGTTCGGGTGCGTCAAGCACAAACCAAACAAGCGCGTGAGTATCGGTAACACAAGCATTCATTTTTCCGTTTCCTCAATAAAAAACTTTTCACGCGGGAAGTTTTTCCACATCTCGCTCCGTGCTTCATCAATTTCTTCGGCTGAAATGCTCACGCTCAAATCTGAACATATTCCCAACGAACTTTTTAACGGTTTTTTTCGATTATTCTTTTCGTGAAGAAATTCAACGAAATCTAAAACCTCGCGCTGTTGGTCAAATGCTAAGGCACGAAAATTTTCAACTACTACTTGTTCGATACTCATCAATCTTCACCTCTATTAAATAAAAGTTTGCTCACATTTCACGACGAATTTCGTCTATGTCTTCTTCCGTAATGTCTATGCCTCTGTTTGCCCACAAGCCGTATAAACTTTTGCGCGGCGGATTGCCGTCAGCCTTTTTCTTGCTGTTAAGAAACTCGGCATAATGAAGAAGTTCCTTTTGTTGCTCGTAGGGCATCTTCTTAACAGTTTCGACCAGCGTTTCCAAAACTGACATAACTTTTACCTCCAATTTATTATAATCTAATCCGCCCGCAACGCCTCAATTGGGTCAAGCCGTGCCGCTTTCCACGCCGGATAAAGTCCGGCTAACGCGCCGACAAGAGCCGAAACTCCGATGGAAATAACCGCCGCATACCATGGAATAATAGTTTGTATGACGTAGACGGTAACAATAAAACCAATCAGTTTCGCTAAAATTAATCCGATGATTCCGCCGATTACCGAAAGCGTCGCCGATTCAAAAAGAAACTGCTTTAATATGTCGTTTTGACGTGCGCCCAGACTTTTTCTGATGCCGATTTCCTTTGTGCGTTCGGTAACGGCGACCAACATAATGTTCATAATGACAATCGCGCCGACTAATAATGCAATGGTTGGAACGGCTAATATAACAATAAATATCGGACCTAGAATATTATCGCGTAATTTGGAAATGGTATCGGGCGTGAAAATTCCGAAATTATCTTTTTCACCGAAACTTAATTTTCTTTTTGTTCGCAGCAAAGTCCGCGCTTCTTCGACGGTATCGTTAAAAAGTTCGTTGGATTTTGCGGTCGCTTCAAAATTCAAACCGCGGCTGCGTGTTAAACCGCCGAAATTCGCGCCGTAAGTTTTTAGCGGCAATTGAACAAAAATGTCCTGCGGCATACCAAAAATAGAACCCTTTTCGGTCTGCACACCGATAACGCGATAAGGAATGCCCTGCATCGTAAATTCTTCGCCGACCGCCGAGCCGAACGGGAAAAGTTTTTCCGCCACGCCCGAGCCGATAAAAGCCACGCGCATCGAATTTTTGTTTTCCGCTTCTGTAAAATAGCGTCCTTCGGCAATATCGAGATTGTCAATTTCTCCAATAATCGGCTCGGCTCCGTCAACCGTTACGTCCTGCAAACTTACTCCGTTACGCTGTAATTCACGTGAGTTCGGGTTAGCTTTAGCTCCGATTTTATCAATTAACTGGGAGCGTTCACGGATAAAATCCAATTCTTCAAATGTTAAATCCTTGTTGCGTCGCTGTGCGGCGGCAATAGTATCGGTATCTTTGTAATCTTCAAAACTAAATCTTGCGATAGTAAATGAATTTGAACCGATACCCGCGATTTTTTCGTCTACATAAACATTAAAACCTTGCAGAAGAGAAAGAACAATCATAAACGCCGTAACGCCGATAATCATTCCCAAAAGCGTCAGAAACGAGCGAAGTTTGTGCGCCCAAATCGCTGCCAAAGCTAGTTTTAATGTTTCCGAAAAATTCATTTATCTGCGAAAATTAGAAATAAGTTAAGCAACTTTCTTGTTTTGTTTTTTAATGATATTTGGTCCGGTCAGATTTTTTCCGGCTTGCATCCGCTTCATCCATTGCTTCGTGCCGAAGACTCCGAGAAGGAGCGACGAAGTTTGAAAAGCGACATCAAGCCGTTTCCAATAAATCATTAAACCTTCGTCCCATAATTCGATATTGGTTAAATCGACATCGGAGGCTTTCTGCAAACCTTGAATCGAATCGGCAGGAACAATCAAGGTTACGCCGTTTGATAAATCGAATTTCATTCGGCGGTTACGCTTTTCTAAAACCAGGTTTTTGATTTTCGGAAGTTCGGCTAAATCTCTGTTTCCAAATTTTTCGGCGATGATGAAATGTTTATCTCGATTCATATATTTCTCTCCATCTTTGTTGAAAATAAACTTGATTTTCTTCAACAATTTTTAGCATCCGATTAATGTTTCTATCGGAAACACCTCTATTCCTTGCTAACTTTAACTTCATTTTCAAACTCAATCAACACCGAGCGTCCTTGATGAATAACGTGAACGTGCATCGGTTCGTGGTCGTCAGTGTTAATAATAAAACGAAAGCCGCTTTTGAGAAGAATCGTAGGCATAGAGCAAGAACTCAATCATTTTGTCTTCTCGTCGGATTCGATTTCACCGTCGCGGATGGTAATTATGCGATGGGCGCGTTCGGCGATGTCGTGTTCATGTGTAACAACAATAATCGTGTTTCCGTCAGCGTGAAGTTTTTCAAACAAAGCCATAATTTCAAAGCTCGTTTTGGTATCGAGTGCGCCGGTCGGTTCATCCGCCAGCAAAATCGAAGGATTGTTGACCAAAGCCCGCGCAATCGCTACGCGCTGACGCTGACCGCCGGAAAGTTCGTTCGGACGATGGTAAATACGGTCGCCGAGTTCGACGGAATCCAACGTCGCTTCGGCGCGGTCGTGCCGTGCGCTTGCGCCCATTCCGGCATAAATTAACGGCAATTCGACATTGTGAAGCGCGGTTGCCCGCGCCAGAAGATTAAAAGTTTGAAACACAAAGCCGATTTCTTTGTTGCGAATGGCGGCGAGTTCGTCGTCGGTCATCGTTGAAACAAGATTGCCGTTTATCCAATACTGACCCTTGGTCGGCGAATCAAGGCAGCCGATAAGATTCATCAAAGTTGATTTGCCCGAACCGGAAGGACCGATTATCGCCAGATATTCGCCTTTTTGCACTTCGAAAGTAACGCCTTGCAGGGCGTGGAGTTCTTGTGTTCCCATCTGGTAGGTTTTCCAGATGTTACGCATCGAAATTAACGCATCGGGCGCGGGATTTGTAACGCTTTTACCGTTAGTTGCTAGTTCTTGTTTCGCTGTCGTCATAA
>JACCYR010000242.1 GCA_013696385.1 Acidobacteriota bacterium | reverse complement strand
CCGCGTCGCGCTGCGCTCCCGCATATTTAGCCAGAGCCAGAGCTTGTTTCGCCTGCAGAATTGTCGAAGGCGTTTTTGAATAATCAATTTCGGCAATTTCCGGCGTTCTGGCATCGCTGAAATAATCACTCGAATTTCCGAAATACTGAATCGCGGTTGTCGTCGCCAGTGTTCTGCCGCTTTTCGCATATGGATTCAGATTTTCCAGCATCACGGCGCGGCTCGGACGGCGCACGAGAAAATGCGGTTCAGCCGTGATTATTAAAGCAAATGTTTGAAGCGGCGTGGTTACCGAGATTTTTGAATCAAAATCAAAAAAACCGCGCCGTTTAATTTCGCCGAGATTGTCAACCTGTCCGTCGGGCGAAATTGCCCACAAAACATAAGTCGCGTAACCCGCGCCGAGTTCAAACGGACGCGGCATTTTTGATACGGAAAGTTCGACTTCCGTGCCGTTCTTTTTTGTTCGCTGGATTTTTGCTTCGCCCTTCATTCGCGGAAACCGCGTCGTCCCGCGAAATTGGAGATAGACGGTTTCATCAACCGGATAAGTTACAGCCGTCGTCTGGCGCGGAACGTCAACTTGAGCGAAAATTGTAACAGACAGTAAAAATAAGACGGAAAATAGCGGAATAATTTTTGATAATTTTAGATTTTTCATTTTTTTCTCCGAAAAGACTTTTTCACATAAAAAGATGCCACAAACCTTTTTGACGTTGCAAATCTGACCGAAACAATAAAAGTTCCGGTAACTTTGGACTTTCGAGTTTAGTCTAAAGTATATTCAATCATTTAGATTGCAATGAAAGATTTCCGAAGACTTCTAAAATATCTCCGCCCGCATATTTTCACATTTGTGCTGGCGACAGTGGCGATGATTTTTGCCGCGCTTTTTGAAACGGCGACCGGCGCGTTGATTGTCCCGATTTTTGACCAAGCCTTTAATTCCGGCGCGGCGCAAAAATCCGAAACACTTTTCAATCTGCAAAATTTTATTCCCCAAAATAATTGGTTGTCGGCTTGGGGAACAATTTCTGTTTTACTGCTGGTTTTTACTATTGGCGGCGGAATTGCCGAGTATTTTTCTTCATTCTTAATGGCAAAAATCGGACAATCCGCCGTTTTGCAGCTGCGGCAGGAACTCTATGAACATCTTTTGGCGCAATCGGCAAATTTTTTCCAAAAACACCGGACAAACTTTTTGGTTGCACGGCTCGTTACCAGCGCGGCGGCAATCGAACTAGCGGTTTCATCAAACCTGCGCGATGTTTTTCGTGAAAGCGTGATGCTGATTTGCTTTCTCGGCGCGGCATTTTATTTTAACTGGCGTTTGATGCTCGGAGCATTAATTGTCGCGCCGCTGATCGGTATTTTAACTTCAAAATTCAGCAAATCTTTGCGAAAACTCGCCGAAGAATCATTTGCGGGCAACAAACTTTTAAACGACACGGCGCAGGAAACGCTCGCCAATTATCCGATAGTTCAGGCATATCGAGCAGAAGAGAGGGAAAAATCGCGTTTTGCCAATGTCGCCAAAATTATTGCCGGAGCAAACTTGCGTTCCGGTAAAATCGCCGCGCTTTCTCCGCCAATAATTAGTTTGATCGGCATTATTGCTGTCGTTACGCTTCTGTTTTTCGGTTTGCGCGAGATAAATACCGGCAGAATGGAAGCCGCCCAATTTTTCGCATTTTTGATTTTTCTTTTCCGCAGTTATGACCCGATGCGAAAAATCTCGCGCCAGCATAACCAAATAACACAGGCATTTGCCGCCGCGCGTGATGTCTGGGATGTGTTGGACGCTGGCGACGCTCTGCCCGAAAAGCCGAACGCCGTCGAACTCAAACCGCTGCAAGACAAAATCGAACTAAAAAATGTTTCGTTCAATTATTTGAACGAAGATAAAATTATCATCAAAAACCTTAATTTAACTATTCCGAAAGGCGCGATGGTCGCGCTTGTCGGCGAAAGCGGCGGCGGAAAATCGAGTTTAATAAAGTTAATTCAAAGACTTTACGACCCGACGACGGGCGCGATTTTGTGGGATGAAACAGATTTGCGCGATGCGAAAATTTTAAGTC
>JACCYR010000172.1 GCA_013696385.1 Acidobacteriota bacterium | reverse complement strand
GATTTTTGAGAACGTCGGAAAATTAAGTTAAAAACAATCTACACAAACTGAATTCAGGCTTGAATTCTCTATGCGGCATCAACATTTGAGTTTCTCTGACTCAGCAAAACAGTTTAACGAAAATCATTCAAATTTTGTTTGTGTTAAGAATAGGCAGTTTGTCAGTTGTGCATTACCTCAGTAGAATTAACTTTATGTCAATCCCGTTAGTAGCTATCATTGGTCGTCCGAATGTCGGAAAATCCACACTTTTTAACCGCCTGACAGAAAGCCGTAAATCAATCGTTGGCGATGAGCCGGGAATTACGCGCGATAGGATTTATGGCGAAGTCGAATGGAGAGCGAAAACTTTTGCGTTGGTTGATACGGGCGGAATTGTGCCGGACGATGAGGCGATTATTCCCGCGAATATTTTTAAACAAGCCTCGCACGCCATTGACCAATCGCAAGCGATAATCTGGGTAGTTGATGCCCGCACCGGAGTTACGCCGCTTGATGAAGAGATTTCGCTTTTTTTGCGGAACATCGGAAAACCCGTGTTTATTGCGGCAAACAAAGCCGAAACAAAAAAAGTTGAAGAAGAAGCGGGCGAATTCTATCAATTTGGCTTTGAACTTATTCCCGTTTCAGCCGAACACGGCAACAGTGTCGGCGAACTTTTGGACGAGGTTTTCGATGTTTTGAGTTTTGACGAAGAAGCCCTGGAAGACAAACAGGAAGAAATAAAACTTGCAATCATCGGTCGTCCGAATGTCGGAAAATCTTCTTTGCTCAATAAAATTCTGGGCGAAGAAAGAGTTATCGTTTCGCCGATTGCGGGAACAACACGCGACGCGATTGACACCGAATTAACAGTTGATGGACAAAAATTTATTTTGATTGACACGGCGGGAATTCGGCGTAAAGGCAAAACGGTTGAGATGGCGGAAAAACTTTCCGTGATTATGGCGCGAAAGGCACTCGAACGCGCAGACGTAGCGGTTATGTTGATTGATGCGGTCGAAGGCGTAACGAATCTGGACGCAAATATCGCCGGTTACGCGGTAGAATCAGGTTGTTCGGTAATTCTAGCCGTCAACAAGTGGGACGCGCTAGAAGAAAAAGAAACCAACACAATTTATGAATTTGAGCGCGAACTGCGCCGAAATATGAAGTTTCTTGATTGGTCGCCGATTGTAATGATTTCGGCTTTGACCGGACAACGAGTTACGAAGATTTTGCCGCTGGTTGTTAAGGCAAACGAAGCGCGAAATTTGCGTCTGCCGACTTCAAAACTCAACCAATTTTTTGAAGAAAACATTTCGCAGCCGAAAGGCGGCGGAACGCCTGCGCCGGTCAAAGGCGGCGTTTCGCGTCTGCACGTTCAATACATTACGCAAGCCGGATTGCGTCCGCCGATGTTTATTATTTTTACTTCCGGCGGCGGAAAAGCCGGACTTCATTTTTCTTATCTGCGCTATATCGAAAACCGTCTGCGCGAAGAATTTAAGTTTTTCGCCACGCCGCTTCGTTTGAAAGAGCGTCATAAAAGTAAAAGTGGTAAACGGTAAGTGGTAAATTTTTATGAAAGAGAGTATTTTACGCGAGAAATCATATCAATTTGCTTTGCGGGTAATTAAACTTTACAAATACATTGTTGCCGAAAAAAATGAATATATTTTGTCAAAGCAGATTTTATTCACAAACTTTCGATTGCACAAAAGCCCAAGCAGATTCTTTACTATAAGGATTGTCAGGAATTGCAAAATTTACTAACCACTTCAATTAAAACTGCCAAAAGTAACTTGAAAAGATGAAACAAAAAAACTTACCATTTACCATTTGGCACTTACCACTTCAAGACTATGGAAATAATTTTACTTTTAATCAGATTATTTCTCGCCGCGATTTTCGCACTTGCTGGAATCGGAAAATTGCTTGACCTCGAAGGTTCGGAAAAAGCGGTTAAAGATTTTGGCGTGCCGAATGATTTGGCGAAACCTTTCGCCCTTGGTTTGCCGATAGCGGAAATTATTATCGCCCTTTTGCTATTGCCGGTTTCAACCGCGTGGTTTAGCGCAATTGGCGGATTTTTTCTGCTTTTAACATTTATCGGCGGAATGCTCTGGCAAATGGCGCAGGGCAACGCGCCCGATTGTCATTGTTTTGGGCAAATCAAGAGTGAGCCGGTTTCGGCAAAGAGTTTGCTTCGCAACGCGATTTTTGCGATACTCTCTTTTTTCCTCGTCTTGCAAGGAAGCGAGAATCAAGGTTTGAGCCTTTTAGATTCATCAAATAATTCTTCGGAAGAAAATGTTATGTCACTTTTTATCGGTTTAGCAACTGTCGGACTTTTAGCTGCTACTGTCTATTTTTTAAAGAAAATATCAGAACAGCAAACGCAAATTATGCGGCGAATTGAGATTTTGGAATTGACGACATTGGAAGGTGGAAACGGAGTTAAACGCGATGACATCTCACAACCGGCGCAAGGTTTGCTGATTGGTATGCCTGCGCCGGATTTCAAACTGCCTGACATAAACGGCAAACAAATTGCTCTCAATCATCTTTTAGCACCGGCAAAACCGTTATTATTGATCTTCATCAGCCCGAACTGCTCGCCATGCGCGGCTTTATTGCCGGAAATCGAACAGTGGCAGGACGAATTAAAAGGGAAATTGAATTTTGTTTTTATCAGCAACGGAGAAGCAGAGGAAAATCTAGACAAATTTGCCGGAACAACGCTTAAACGAATTCTTCTGCAAAAAGATAAAGAAATCACGGAACTTTTTGAAGCCCAATGGACACCGACGGCGGTATTAATAAATTCATCCGGCAAAATTGCAAGTCGTTCAGCCGTCGGTGATGTCGCTATTCGTCAATTGATTGAGAAAATAAAAGTCGAAGATTTGGAAAAAGAATTATTATTTATTGCCGACGGCAACGGTTCGTCATCCAAATTAGGTCAAAGAATGCCTGAATTTTCGCAAACCGATATTTTCGATAAAAACATAACTTCAAAAGATTTACTCGGAAAGAAAACACTAGTTGCATTTTGGAATACAACTTGTCCATACTGCGTCAATATGCTCGAAGATTTGCGTGAATGGGACAAAGTGAAAGGCGCGGATGAACCGAATTTGCTGGTGCTTTCCGAAGGTGAAGCCGAACCGCATCGAGAAATGAAAATAAACTCTCCGATTGTTTTGGATAAAGAACGAAAAATTTCCGATGAACTCGGAATGAACGGAACGCCTTCAGCGGTTTTAATTGACGAAAACGGCAAAATTATTTCTGAAACAGCTTTGGGCGCAGAGCAAATTTGGGCTTTAATTGGGAAGAGAAAATAAATTACGAATTACGAATTACGAATGAGGAAATTTTATGAAAGAAAATGTTTTATTGGATATAAAGTTTTGCTTTCGCAATCAGAGTAGTTAAGGCATATAAATTCTTAGCAGAAGAAAAGAAAGAATTCGTAATTTCAAAACAATTTCTCAAAATTTGTAATTGAAATGAAACCGATTGATTGGCAAGTTACCGCGCAAGACGGCGAAGCGCGAACCGGAATTCTGCGGACAAGGCGTTCAGAAATTGAAACGCCTGTTTTTATGCCGGTCGGAACGCAAGCGACGGTTAAAGGTATTCGGTATGAATGGCTTGAAACGGAACTCGATGCGCGGATAATTCTCGGAAATACTTATCATTTGTGGCTGCGTCCGGGCGTTGATGTGATTCGTGAACTCGGCGGACTTCATAAATTTTCGACTTGGAATCGCTCGCTTTTGACCGATTCGGGTGGTTTTCAAGTTTTTTCTCTCACCGATTTGCGAAAAATAACCGAAGAAGGCGTGGAATTTCGCTCGCACATTGACGGGACGAAAATGTTTCTCTCACCGGAAGTTTCGATGGAAATTCAAGCGGCGTTAGGCGCGGAAATTGTAATGGTTTTTGATGAATGTCCGCCGGGCGACGCGGGAATTGAGCAAACGCGAAAGAGTTTGGAAATGACGGCGCGTTGGGCAACGCGGTCAAAAAATCGGTTTGAAGAATTGCAAGAATTAGGAATGGACACAGGCTTCTTGTCAGAACCATCTGCGATAGTTGAAGAGTTTCAAGTTTCAAATTCCAAGTTTCAAGTTAAGAACAATTCTCAACCTGAAACATTAAACCTGAAACCTGAAACTTCTCTAAGCGGACATCAAGCATTGTTTGGAATCATTCAAGGCGCAGGACATCTTAAGCTAAGACGCGAAAGTTTGGAAAAAACAGTTGAAATCGGTTTTGACGGATATGCGATTGGCGGTTTGAGTGTCGGCGAAGAAAAAAGCGTGATGTATGAAGTTCTGGAATTCCTTGCACAGAAAATGCCGCAAGACGCGCCGAAATATTTGATGGGCGTGGGAACGCCGGAAGATCTGGTTGAAGCAGTTTATCGCGGCGTTGATATGTTCGACTGCGTTTTGCCGACGCGCAACGGGCGAACGGGAAGCGCGTTCACATCAAGCGGGAAATTGAATATTCGCAACGCCCAATTTGCAATCGATTCCGAGCCTTTAGACAATGAATGTCCGTGTTCGGTCTGCCGCCGATATTCAAAAGCCTATCTCAGACATCTCTATTTATCAAAAGAAATGTTGGCAAGTATTTTAATTTCGCATCATAACTTGGCATTCTTCCTTGACACGATGAAAAAGGTAAGAGATGCTATCAAACTTAGTAAATTTGGCGAGTTCCGACGTGAGTTTTTGAGCAGAATAAGTAATAATTAAGGATATGAACAAAAGGATTCAACTGATTTGCAAAAAGCTTAAAAAGCAAAAATATAAGGGTTTTGTCAGATAATTAAACAAATAAGTTCGTCTTGCTTTGATAATTTGATGCTGTTTTGACATAATTGCTGTTTTTCGGTCTGTATTATAAACAATGAATATACTTTTCTTATTTTTCCAAGAGGGCAGCAGTCTGATTTGGACGCTTTTGCCCTTTGTCTTTATTTTCGGAATTTTTTATTTTCTGGTGATTATGCCGCAAAAAAAACAACAGCAAGAAATAAAAAATATGATTGCCGAACTCAAAATTAACGATGAAATTGTTACCAACGGCGGCGTTATCGGCAGAATCAAAGAAGTTAGAGATACGAGTTTTATAATTCAAAGCGCGGAAAAATCGTTTATCGAAATCGCCAAAACCGCGGTTGTCGGCAGAAAACCTGAGCAATAAGCAGTTATCAGTCAACAAAATTGATAACTAATAACTGAATAAAATGAAAAATAGTAGTTTGTGGATAAGAACGGCAATCATTGTCGTTATTACTTTAATTGGAATTTACCTTGTATTCGGACCGCGCGGTTCGGTTTCGGGAAAAGATATCACTTGGTCGGGCATTAAGGAAAATCTCGCTCAAAACATTAACCTCGGGTTGGATTTAAGGGGCGGTTCGCATCTGGTAATGCGCGTAAAGACGGAAAAGTATCTAAAAGACTTGACCGAAAATAATCAAACCGCCGCGCTACTCGCCGCTCAAGAAGCACAATTGCCTGTCAGCGACGCTTCCTATATTGCCGAAAACGGAAATTATCAGGTAACTCTGAATGTAACCGACGCTTCAAAAAACGACGAAATAATCGAAGCGGTTAAGAAAAAAGTTGATTTTTCGGTCTGGAATCAAACCACCAGCGGAAATTCGATAATCTGGACATTGCCGAATCAGGCGCAAAAATTACTAAAAGAACAAGCAACCGACCAAGCAATGAGAATTGTTGACGGTCGGATTAACGCTTTCGGGGTGAAAGAGCCTCTCTTGCAGCGACAAGGCACAAGTGATTCGGGACAGATTTTGCTGCAAATGCCGGGTGTTGACGACCCGGAGCGCATCAAAAAACTGATTGGCGCGGAATCGCGTTTGGCGTTGATGAAAATTGTCAGTCCGCCAAACCCTTCGCCCGTGCAGACTTATCCGACAAAAGAAGCGGCAGAACAGTCCATTGCCGGTGCGCCAAACCGCAAAGTCTTGGTTTATGCCGACCGCGATGAAACGCCGCCGGCAAATCAGCAAAATCCGCAGGATAAACCAAAAAAATTCGTGGTTGTCGAAACACCGGCGGTAGTTGACGGAAGCGAACTGCGCGACGCGCAAGCGGTTTCGCGCACGGGCAACAATGCCGATTATCAAATTTCGTTTTCGTTCAAACCGGGCGGAGCGCAAAAATTCGGCGAATGGACGGGGAAAAATATTGGAAATTATATGGCGGTAGTTCTAAATGATGAGGTTAAATCAGCCGCTTATATCAAATCGCAAATTTTTGATTCGGGTGAAATTTCCGGTCGTTTTTCTAAAGCAACCGCCGAAGATTTAGCGTTGACGCTGAAATCGGGCGCACTTCCGGCGGAAATCGAGTATCAGGAGGAAAGAACGGTTGGACCGAGTTTAGGCGCGGATTCGATCAAAGCCGGCGTTGAAGCGTCAATCGGCGGTTTGGTTCTCGTTATTCTCTTTATGCTGTTTTATTATCGCGGCGCGGGTGTTAATG
>JACCYR010000165.1 GCA_013696385.1 Acidobacteriota bacterium | reverse complement strand
TTTTATGCCGCCGACAGGAGATGAACCCGGTTACGCCGGAGATGTGATTATGATTAGCCTTTTCAATACGCGAAAAAAACAGGTTACGGACGCGCCATTGGCGATAACAAAGCGTTTAAGGTCAATTAGCCAAACCGCAAATCTTTTAGTCCCGATGCGGCATTTTTTATCGGTGAACGCGCCGGGATGAAGTTTTTTAGCGGTGCGCCGGTTTTTGCCGTCGAAGTGCGAAGCGAAAACGATTACAGCAATCGCGCCGAACAAGCAATGGCACAAAAACGCGCCGATTACTTTGCGGCGGGAACGATTATTGTTTGGGACGTTGACCTTTTAAGTGAAAATGTGGTGAAAGTCTATCACGCTTCCGACTCCGAAAATCCAATTGTTTATCGGCGCGGTGAACTTGCCGAAGCCGAAGCCGCCGTTCCCGATTGGCAAATGGCGGTTGATGATTTGTTTGAATAAACTTCCTTGCCGGAAGTTCAAACGCCGCTAATTTCCGACGCTGATAATTTCACGAAATGCCGCCGGCATCGGACTCAGACAACCTGTAAATATCGGAGAAATAGACAAAAATAAAAACAGCCGAAAACACGGGTGTTAATTTTTGACAAAATAACCTTGCCGCGCACGAACACGAAAGTTTCGCGGATTAGCTAAACCGACATTAAGTTTGACATATTTATTTTGCGGAAAATCAGCGTTTGAATAATACTGCACAAGATATTGGGCTTGGAGTTCGTTAGCAAGCTGACGAAAAATTTTCACCAATAACTCTTGATTGGTTCGTTTGTTTTGCGAGTTTTGCGAATTATCCTTCAAATTTATCGGCAAGATTTTCGGCAGAAAAGCCGTGCCGCCGGTTTCGTCGGCGAACTTTTGCAGATTATTTTGTCCTTTAATGCTCACCTTATTTAATTGGAACGAATTTCCAGCCGGATTTATCGAATAAAAAACCGCGTCGGTGTTTTGCAAAGTCTGCATTACTCGATTCAGTTCCTTGTCATTTGCCGCATCACGATTAGCGCGGGTAAATTCGTAAAGTTTTTTGGAATCTAACGTATTTATTTTTTCGCCAAGTTTCCGGTAACCGTTATCAATCGCTTGCCTAATGCGGTCGCTGTTGGTGTCTTCACCGTCGGAAATGACAATGATAACTTTGCGTCTGCCGGTCGGCGAATTTTTTTGGAGATAATCCGAAGCGGCGGAAACGGTGTCGAAAAAAGCGGTAAATTGTTTGGTCGGCTGAATCGTTTTGATTGCAATCGCTGATTTTTCCGCCGAATCACGCGCCTGCACGATGACGGGACGTTCGCCGACGGTAAAAATCGTGGCACGATCATCAGAACGCATAACCTCCTGCAAAAATTTGGCGGCGATTTCCTGCTCAAATTCAAACATCGGATTGGTTGTCGCAGAAATATCGAATAGCAGAGCAATTTCAAGCGGAACTTTATCGGCATCGGAAACCTGCGCGATTTCCTGCGCTTTATTTTCTTCTAAAACACGAAAATCCTGTGCTTTCAATCCCAAAACGGGCTGACCGTTTCTATCCAAAACTGAAACCGGCACAACTACCAAACGTGAATCAATTTTAATTACTTCATCATCTTCTGCATTATTTGGCGGCGGTGTCGGCTGCGTCGTTTGAGCAAAAACAGAAAAAGTAAGAGCGAAAATTAGTGCAGAAATAAATACAAGATGTCGTCGTTTCACGTTTTTATACCTCAATAAAAATGTCAATTTTGCAAAACAAAAGGGCAAAAGGTGAAACGGATTTCGCCGTTTTCACCTTCATTTTGCCCTTAGCTGAACTTTAAAACTATTGATCGTTGGTGTTGGTTGAAGCATCTTTTCTGACTTCAACGTTTTGATTCAAGCCCTTGCTGACTGTTAATTTAACTTCAACGCGCCGATTCTGAGCGCGTCCTTCACGAGTCGTGTTATCAGCAACCGCTTGTGCTTCTCCAAAACCGTATGAAGTTCCAATACGGCGAAGCGGAATATTGTGTGTTTCAATCAAATAATCAAGCACGGCTTGAGCGCGTCGTCGGCTCAATTCCTTGTTCTTTTTCTCGTTTCCGTCGGCAGAAGCAAAACCTGTAACTTCGATTAGATAACCTTTCATAGTTAAAGCGGTCTGCGCGAGGTTGTCAAGATTTTGTTTGGCATCCGGCGAAAGAACCGCACTTCCGACTTTAAAATTGACACTCTGAGTTGTTTGAACAACAAAATCGTCGATAGACGAAATTCTCTGATTGGTTGCATTTACACCGGCAATTGCCGCATCAGCCGTATCCTGCGCGGCTTTTGCGCCACCGCGAGCCGCATTGGAAATCGCCATTAATTCGTCAATCTGCCCGGAAATGCGTTGAGCATTTTGCTCTGATTGCGTCAAACGATCTTCAACCGGATCGACGCGGCTTTTGATTGATTGCGCGACGCGCAAATCATCATCGTCGAAACGCACTTTTTCTGCCGACAAACTGCCTGCATTGTCGCCGCGACCTTCAACCTGCAGATTCAAACCGCGAATAACTTGATCAGCGGCAATTCTGTCGCCGCCGCCAAAAAATCCGCCTTTGGTCTTGATACTGGTGTTGGGACTTAAGACAACTCTCGTATTAACACCGACGCTGTCCCGAACCGTAAAACTGTTGTCATCTCTGGCAACGACAACGCCCTTAATTTTATATTTTTGACCACTCGCTAAATTGCGAACTTGCGCGTCCTGCGCGAAAACACTTGCTATGCCTATAAATAAAGCTAAAAGCAGTGCCGGAAATTTTTTTAACATATATTGAACTCCTTCCAAAATTAAAGTTTGGTTAAAATAATTAGCTATGACGTTCATTAAACGGGTTGGGTTGTCGAAACTTTTAAAGTTTTTAATTATTTTATTTAAACGTTTTCTAAACTTTCGTCTAATATCATTACATAGCCTTCAAATTATACTGACGAACAAAATTTTTGCAACAATTATCGTGCCATTTGCCTAAACAAATGAAAACAAAGACATAATATCAGAAATGGTTTTAATTTTACTGAGTAAAATGTTTTATTTACAGACAATTTTTAGTAAAATACTGTTTTTATTTAGTTCACTCAACAAAATATAACATTAGCAATTACAGCGAAAATTGCGTTGTTTCGAGATATTCCTTCATAAACGACAAGAACCTCTCGGCATCCGCGCCATCAACAATCCGGTGGTCATAAGTTAGTGCAAAGTAAGCCATTGAGCGAATTGCAATAACATCGTCACCATCGTCGGTTGTAATAACTTTCGGACGTTTTTCGATTGTCCCGACACACAAAATCGCCACTTGCGGCTGATTGATAATCGGCGTTCCGAAAAGTCCGCCGAAAACGCCCGGATTCGTAATCGTAAAAGTTCCGCCTTGAACTTCATCGGAATTGAGTTTTTTCTTTCTTGCTCTATCTGCTAAATCGTTTGCCGCCAAAGCCAAACCCGACAATGAAAGTTGGTCGGCGCGTTTGATGACGGGAACAATCAAACCCCAATCGAGCGCAACTGCCATTCCGAGATTAACGTCGCCTTTATAAATAATTTGGTCGCCTGAAACCTGCGAATTAACAATCGGGAATTGCCGCAAAGTCTGCGTAACGGCTTGAAAGATAAACGGCATATACGATAACTTCGTGCCGTAACGCGCTTGAAATTCGGCTTTGTTTTTGTCGCGGAATTTCGCTACATTCGTCATATCAAATTCATAAACGCTCGTAACGTGCGCCGAAGTTTGTTTCGAGAACGTCATATGTTCCGCGATTTTCTTCCGCATAACCGACATCGGCTCAACTTTGTCTGTCGCGCTCGGCATTAATGTCGGCGCGGTAGATGTTGCTTTTTGCGCGGTTTGAGGTTGCGTTTGCGGCGTAATTTGCGGCGCGGTCGGAGCATCCTTGCGAAGCAAATCTTGCGGACGAAGTGCCGCGCCCGATTCGATAAAAGAGATAATATCTTTTTTCGTTACGCGCCCGCTCATTCCCGAACCTTCGATGCGCGAAATATCAATGCCGTGTTCTTTGGCGATGTTGCGGACAAGCGGACTTGATTTTGTGCGGCGTAAATCTTCAACGCTTACTTGTCCATTGCCCGTTGTCGGTTGCCCGTTGCCGGTTGTATCTTCGAGAGCGTCTGGACGACTGTAATCATAACTTCTGCCTTCGACTTCTTCGATTTCTTCTTTTTCTTCGGCAGGCATCGAAACTATTTTTGATGCGGAAATATCCGCGCCGGTCGCCTGTGCAGTGGCTTGTTCGGCTTGCTTTTGTCCGGCGGCGGACGTTTGGCTTTGGACATTTGACGTTGGACTTTGAACTAAACTCGCGCCTTCCGCGCCGACTAAGCCGACAACCGAGCCAACTTCAACTGTTTCGCCTTCATTCGTGCGGATTTCGAGTAGCGTTCCCGCGACGGGAGAAGGAACTTCGGCATCAACTTTATCAGTAGAAATTTCCAAAAGCGATTCGTCTTTTTCTATTTTGTCGCCAACAGCTTTCAGCCATTTTGAAACCGTGCCTTCGGTGATGGATTCGCCCATTTGCGGCATTACAATTTCTGTTGAGTTTGCAGAGTTGACCGAATTTCCCGAGTTCACTGAGTTAACAGAGTTAGCTGTTGCGGCTTGTGCTTGTTTTGCAGGTTCGGGTTGTTTTACTTCTTCAACTTGCGGTTCTTCAACTTGCGGTGTTTCAGTCTGACTGCTAACTGTTGACTGTTGACTGTTGACTGAACTTTCGCCTTCTTCGCCCAAAATGCCGACAACGCTGTTAACTTCAACCGTTTCACCTTCACCGGCACGGATTTCCAACAAAATTCCCGCAACGGGCGAAGGAACTTCGGCATCAACCTTGTCGGTAGAAATTTCCAAAAGCGATTCGTCTTTCTCGACTTTTTCACCAACCTGCTTTAACCATTTTGAAATAGTTCCTTCGGCGATTGATTCGCCCATCTGCGGCATTACGACTTCTATGCTCATATAATCTCCGTTTATTACAATAATAACTGAATAAAATTACAAAAACCGAATAAATAGGATACAAGAAAATGTTTGATAAGAAAACAGAGGCGGAAAACAAATAAAATTACCCCGCGAATTTGACGATTAATCAAACGCTCAACCAAAACCGCCACATTTTCCAAAAGACAAGTCTGACTCGCGCTTTTGATTAGTTGTTGCTGCCATAAAAGTTCTTTGAGCTAGCCGAAAATAAACAGTGTAATCAAGGTTAATGATTACCAACTTCGCCAAAATTTATAAAGATAGTTATTATCTGCATCTAAATTTACAAATTACGCGAATAAAACAAATGAAAGACAGAAATTCTTCTGCTTCAATTAAAAATTTTCCGGCAAAGGAGAAGGAACAAGTTATCAGCCATTAGCGTTTAATAATAAGATGCCAAAGCATTTTCAGATAATATATTAAGTTAAAACGAATGGCAGTAAGGAGCAAATTTAGTATTGAAATCGATGGTAAAAATTGCTTATAGACTTGGCAAAACGCGCTGAAATAAGATAGCTTAGAGCTACTTTCAAAAATTTTAAGGAAAATTTTATTGTGGCTCAGGTTATTCTAAAACATATCGCGCTAGGTAACAAAAATGCTGTCCAAGAGTGTTTAGACACTTATGGCGGTTTGGTTTGGTCGCTTGCCCGTCGGATGTCATTAAATTCCGAAGAAACTGAAGATGCGGTGCAGGAAATTTTTATAGATATTTGGAAAAACGCCGGACGATTTGATGAAACTCAATCTTCGGAAACAACATTTGTGGCAATGATTGCGCGGCGGCGGTTGATTGACCGTTTAAGAAAGGACAACCGGCAGCCATTTATAGATTCTTTAGATGATATTTTAGACGAACCGGAGAATGGCGACCAAAGCATTCAAGTTTATGTCGAAGCCAAAGAAGCCGCCGAAGCGATGAAAGAATTGCGTCCCGAACAAAGGAAAATCCTTCATCTTTCGATAGTTCAGGGGTTTTCGCATCAGGAAATTGCTGACGCATTAAATATGCCGCTCGGCACGGTTAAAACACACGCCCGACGAGGGTTAATACAAGTTAGGGAGAATTTGGGATTAGGAAATTCAGAAGGGAGGTTACGGCATGAATAATAAAGAAAAAAAAGAAAGGCTGCTGGAACTCCTTGCCGATCAAACTATTTTTGGTCTGAGTGAAGAAGAATTGATAGAACTTGAACAGCTTAAAGGTCAATTTCCCGATTCAGAGAATTTTATCTCCTTAGAACTTGCTTCAGCGGCAATTGGTTTGAAGAATATAGATAATAATACCGCGATGCCTGAAAAATTGCGGACGAAAGTTTTAGCTGATGCCGATGAATTCTTTGGATTTTCGGAAAAACCGCAAAGTGAGGTAAATTTTCAGCCGGAATCGAAAAGAACTGTCGGTGAATTGGCGACTGAAAGTATTGGAAGCGGCATTGGTGTTATACCGAATCGTCGTTTTTGGCAGTGGTCTGGTTGGGCGTTTGCGGCGGCGGCTTCTATTGCGCTGGCTTTTAATTTGTGGTTGACCCGCGTTCAGCCTCAGCCGGAAATTGTCAAAAGTCCCGAAACTGTTCAAACTCCGACACCTGAATTGTCGGCGGCGCAAAAGCGTGAACAATTTATTGCCACGGCGCAAGATGTGGTTCAAATTAATTGGGAATCTCCGAAAGGAACAAAGGATATTTCGGGCGATGTCATCTGGAGTAACTCTCAACAAAAAGGTTATGTGCGTTTTCTCGGTTTGCCCGCCAACAATCCCGACAGAGAAACATATCAGCTTTGGATTGTTGACCAACTGCGAAACGAAAAATATCCGATTAGCGGCGGAGTTTTCAACGTCAACGAAAGCGGTGAAATAATTGTACCGATTAACGCGGAACTAAAAATAAAAAAACCTAAAATGTTCGCTATAACGGTTGAAAAACCGGGCGGTGTCGTTGTTTCCGATCCCAAAAGATTATTAGCGTTCGCAAAAGTTTAAAGAAAATTTTTGAATTTTGAATAAGATTTATTTGGAAGGTAAAGTGCATAAAACACTTTGCCTTTTGTATTTTGAAATTTTTGTCTGTAGCCCGGTGATAATCCGAAAAATAAAAAACGCGGCTTAAAAGTAAAACCGCGTATGGCAGGATATAGTTGGGTAGGATAAACGGGGATTATTTATCGCTTAATTTTCATCAAACGATATTGCTGGGGGATAATAAAATGGACCAATAGTTTGTAAGGTTCTTGTGTCAAACCCTTTACGTGCGCCGCAATTTAAGCAGGCGCGGTAAGAAGCATTTCTATTTGTAAAAGGACGGCTCAACTTTTTATGCCAACAACCAAAAAGTTTGCCGATTAAACCAATTTTGCTGCCGAATGCACCGTTGGTTCGGTTAATAATTGATTCAGCGATTCGATTTTGTTCTAAAACTGTCTGCATTTTTATTTCCTCCTTAGCATTAAACTGCAAATGAGATTGTCTGATTTTTAGACGCATCACGGGGAAAGTTTTGCGTTTTTTTTGATGAAATTTTACCCAGAAGGTTTGCTGTTTTTTAGCAGAACCCTGAAAAATGAATTATGCCTCGTCCACTCTTATTTAATTGTTTTGACTAAAGCGCGAAATGATTGTAATTAGCTTTTCAACTTTCTTAAATTTCTTATCTTCGCTAAAATCATTTATAAAATTCGTTGAGGAAAATAATGAAAAAATCACTTGTCAAAATTTTGTTTGTTTTTGCAATCGTCTTTACCTTTATTACTTCCGCTCTGGCTTGGGACGATACGGGACATAAACTTGCTGCCTATATTGCGTGGGAACAAATGTCGCCGCACGCGCGTGAAATGGCGGTCAAACTGCTTTTAAGCGCGCCCGAAGATTCGGATTTAAGCGTCTTTTATCTGCAAGATTCGCGTTCCGCCGCCGCCAAACAACGCGAGCTTTTTATGATTGCCAGCACTTGGGCGGATATTGTCCGCGATAAAAAATTCAAAAACCGGTATGAAAAATATCATCAGGGAAATTGGCATTATTCCGACACTTTTTGGCGTGAAACAAATGGGAAAGTTGAGGTTTTAAGTGATTTTGACGAGCCGAAAGGCAAAGCTGTCGAACAACATTTCGGATTTGATAAGTTATTGCGTGATAATTCTGCCACGGATGACGAAAAAGCAATTGCGCTGGCTTGGATTTTGCATCTCGGCGGTGATATTCATCAACCTTTGCATACTTCGGCGCGGGTTACGGAACTCGAACCGAAAGGCGACCAAGGCGGAAATCTTTTTGAACTTTCGCCGAAAGACACGCCGCGTGAAGACAAATTAAATCTTCATTGGTATTGGGATTCAATCATCGGGCGGAACATTTCGCGGCAAAATGATGCTTGCGATTCTGATTATCTTCCAGCAATCGCGCAGGAAATTACGAAAAAATTTCCGTTTGCAAAAATGCAGAACCGCCTAAAACTCGGTAAATTTGACGAATGGCAGCAGGAAGGTTTTCAAATAGCTTCAACCAAACTATATCCGCCAACTTTGAAGCGTTACGAAAAACCTTCCGATGAATACAAAAAGATGGCTTTCAACATTGCCGAAGAGCAAATTGCATTAGCAGGCTACCGCTTGGGACAAATGT
>JACCYR010000162.1 GCA_013696385.1 Acidobacteriota bacterium | reverse complement strand
CTCAACAAGTTGGCAAAAGCTACGACAACAAATTATTGTTTGAAAATCTCGAATTCAGTTTGCCGCGCGGCGGAATTGTAGGCATTATTGGCGCAAACGGCGCGGGCAAAACGACGCTTTTTCGCCTTATTACCAAACAGGAAACGCCGGACGCAGGCGATTTCAAAGTTGGAACAACAGTCAAACTTGGCTATGTTGACCAATCACGCGATAGCTTGAATGCCGACAAAACGATTTGGGAAGAAATTTCCGACGGCTTAGATTTGGTGATGCTTGGCAAGCGTGAAGTCAATTCCCGCGCTTACGTTTCGCGGTTTAATTT
Organism: Acidobacteriota bacterium; assembly: GCA_013696385.1. GTDB lineage: Bacteria > Acidobacteriota > Blastocatellia > Pyrinomonadales > Pyrinomonadaceae. Next base: position 14,205 of record JACCYR010000162.1, on the reverse strand, counting down.
TTCCGGCACAGACCAGCAAAAGCGCGTCGGACAGCTTTCGGGCGGCGAGCGCAATCGCGTTCATTTGGCAAAGATGCTTAAAAGCGGCGCGAATGTTCTGCTTTTGGACGAGCCGACTAACGATTTGGACGTGAACACAATGCGTGCGCTCGAAGAAGCATTAGAGAATTTTGCGGGCTGCGCCGTCGTCATCAGCCACGATAGATGGTTTTTGGATAGAATCGCCACGCACATTTTGGCGTTTGAAGGCGATTCAAAAGTCGTTTATTTCGACGGCAATTTTTCGCAATATGAAGCCGACAAAAAAGCGCGGCTTGGACATGATGCCGACCAACCGCACCGCATAAAATATCGCAGTTTGACGCGAGCGTAAGTTTATATTGCTAAATAATCAAATATTGAAACCGAAAAACCGTTTATCATCGAATCTGAATATGCTATAATTTTTGAGAAATTTCTAAATCAATTTACAAGGGGTTCAATATGAAAACAATTTTTCGTTTATTTTGTTTCGCGTTCATCGTTTTATCTTTGAGCGCGATTTACGTTTTAGCGCAAGGTAAGAATATTGATAATAGAACAATCACGGGCAATTATCACGACACGGCGACGATTGAGCCAACGATTGCTCGTATCAAATCTTTGAAACTGCCCGCCGGATTTTCGATTGCGAAGTTTGCGGAAATCGAAAATCCGCGAATGCTTGCCATCGCGTCGGACGGAACGGTTTACGTTTCGCAGCGCGCGCCGGGAACTTTGACAATGCTCAAAGACACTAACGGCGACGGCGTGGCAGACGTGCAAAAAGTCGTTGCGGAGAAAAAACTTTTGCACGGCGTTTATATTGACAATGGCAAAATGTATTTTACGACCGTCAAGGAAGTTTTCGTCGCCGATATTAACCGCGACGGAACGCTTGGCGAGCCGCAAATGATAATCAACGATTTGCCCGACGCGGGACAGCATCCGAATCGGACGCTTGCCGTGCGCGACGGCAAACTTTACATTACGGTCGGCTCGACTTGTAATGCTTGCGACGAATCGAACGCGGAAAACGCGACGATTCTGCAAACAAATCTCGACGGCACAAATCGTAAAATTTATGCTTCGGGCTTGCGCAATACAATCGGCTTCGGCTGGCATCCGGTTTCGCAGAAATTGTTCGGAATGGATCACGGCATTGACCTTCTTGGCGACAACGACCAAGAGGAAGAATTGAACGAAATCATCGAGGGCGCGAAATACGGTTGGGCTTATGTTTATGCGAACGCGAAATTGAATCCGCACAACTTCGTGCCGAAGCCGCTTGGTTTGACAAACGCAGATTGGGCGAAGCAATCAAAAAATCCCGTTCTTCTTTACACGCCGCACGCCGCGCCGATGCAGATGGCTTTTTACACCGGCGCGCAGTTTCCCGCCGAATATAAAAATGACGCTTTCGTGGCAATGCGCGGTTCTTGGAATCGTGTTCCGCCGAGCGGTTACGAAGTCATTCGCATACGCTTTGACAACGCGGGACATCCCAAAAGATTGAACCGTTTTTGACCGGATTTCTGGTCAAAGGCGGCGCACCCGGCGGCAAAGACGCGCATTTCGGACGGCTTGCCGGTTTAGCGCAAATGAAAGACGGTTCGATGCTTGTAACCGATGATACGAATAACATCATTTATCGCATCAGTTATAACTTAAAAGCAATGCCGCCGATTATGTCGCGTGATTACATTTCTGTGTTGTTGCCGGAAATCGCAGGCGCAAATGCGACAATCACCGTTCAAACTTCAGCTTTTCAAAATAACGGAATGATTCCCGACAAATACTCGAATTATTATGCAGGCGTTTCACCGGAATTAAAATGGTCGGGCGTTCCAAACAATGCAAAATCTTTGGTTCTGATGATGGAAGACCCAGATGCTGCTCTAAAACCCGTGACGCATTGGATTATGGCGAATATCGCGCCGAACGTAACGGGTTTGCCGGAAAACGTGATGAAAACCGAAATGGCAAACGGCGCGATGCAGGGCGCGAACATCACTGGCAAAATTGGTTATTACGGACCGAAACCGCCGCGCGAAGACCCGCCGCATAAATATCATTTTCAAGTTTTCGCGCTCGACACAAAATTAGATTTGCCAAGCGGATTTAATCGCCAGGCATTACTCGACGCGATGGAAAATCACGTCGTTGCAAAAGGCGAAATCGTCGGAATGTATCAGCGCAAACCGGATGTGCGGAATAAGGAAGAAATTTTGCCGCCGCGCGGAAAATAGAAAGTGAATTTGCAGGAAACCGCAGATGACACACCGACTTACACGAAAAAATAAAATCCGTGTGAAGTTGTGTTAGTCTACGGTTTCTTTTTGCCATTCAACAAGTTGAAAATCAAGCTGTGTAAATTCATATTTAATGAACGATTTACGTCAACAATTTATAAACACCGTCGAAATTAATCAAACGAGTTTTGGCGTTTCGATAAATGATGAAAAGATTGTCGAACTCGCCGATTATTACGAATTCGTCCAAAAGCATAATGCAATTCTGCACTTGGTCGCGCCGTGTTCAGCAGAAGAATTCGCCGTCCGGCATATTTTAGAATCGCTCACACTTTTAGAGTTTTTGCCCGAAAACGCAAAGTTTGCCGATGTCGGCGCGGGCGCAGGTTTGCCCGCGTTGCCGTGTCTGATTGTGCGCCAAGATCTGCACGGCGTTTTAATCGAATCAAAACCAAAAAAAGCGGATTTTCTTAAAGAAGTTTTAGCAAAATTTGATTTGGGAAAATGCACAATTATTCAGAACAAACAATTTGAAGAACTGCCGAAGCCTGATGTTGAATTTATAACTTGCCGCGCGCTTGATAAGTTCACACAAAAACTTCCTAAACTTCTCAAATGGTCAAAGAAAAGCAGCTTGCTCCTTTTCGGCGGAAATAATCTCGGCGCAGAACTTGAAAAATACGGCGTAAAATTTCAGAAAAAACTTATCCCGATGTCAGAACAACGCTTTCTTTTTATTGCTCAAAACTAATGCGTTCAGATTTTGATTTGATGTTTCATTTATAATACAATGTATTATATGAAACATAATTTAGACAAAAAAAAGACAGATGCAAAGGCACAACCGAAAGTAAAAAAGTTCGTATTGGCTAATTCCAATAAGAAAATTCAAACTTCCAAAAAAAAGTCTGAACCGACTGCGCCGAAACAGAAAGTTAAAACAATAATCAAGAAGCCTGCGGCGGCGGCTTCTGTCAAAAATGTCGAACCAAAAAATAAAAAAACTGCGCCGATTATTTTTGCTCAAAAAGTTAAACTACCAAAAAACAAACTGATTATTTCTAAACAGAAAGTTAAACCGACAACGAAAAAAGCTAAATTTGTTACCGCCGCTAAAACGACTAAAACAGAAAAACCCAAACAAATCAAATCCATCAAAAAGTCTAAATCTACAGTTAAGAATTTAAAATCGCCTGTTTCTAATCACCTCGCAAAGCCGAAAGCGAAGAAAGTCAAAGCGGATATTTCAGTTAAAAAAACTAAATTAAAAAAAGTTGAACCAGTTTCTCCGTCTAAAAAAGCCAAAAACGTTCAAGTAAATACCAAACCGGCAAATGCGAAAGGTAAAAAAAAATCAGCCGGAAATGTAAATAAGTCTAAACAAATCGTTTCCGTTAAAAAGACTGTGGCGGCTAAAGAAAAAAGCAACGCAAAAGTTTCCGCGCAAAAAGTTAAGCCGAAAAGGGAAAAAACTAGATCAGTTATTCTACTTAAAAAACCAAATAAGGAGAAAACAAAAGCAGCGGAAAGAGCTGTAAAAACAGTTGAACTGAAAAAAGAAACGGTAAATTTACCGCGCCGAATAACGCCGAAAAAGAAAAAAGCGAAACCGATCGGCTCGGCGGTTTTTCGCGGAAAAAAGAATACATACGATTTTGAAGTGTTCGGTTTAAATGAGCCGTTTGAACAAATTCCGGCGGTTTGCATTATCTCGAAACGTAAAACCGATAAACGAAAAAAAGGACATCACGCGCTGATTTGCATTGGGCAAACTAATTCGCTTCCTGATGAAATTCAAAAGCACCGGAAAAGCCGATGTTTGCGGAAAAATAATGCAAATGTTATCAGCATTCTAGTTGAAGCAGACGAGAAAAGGCGGCTCAAAATTGAAACGGATTTAAAAGCTGCGCACGCAATTGCTTGCAATCTCGGATAAAATGCTTTGTCTACCGAAATGAAATCTTGTTTTCGTCCGATTGTGTTAAAATTTAAGTGATATGACAAATGAGCGCGAACAACTAAAAAATTGGGTTGAAACTTGGAAAAAAACGGGTGCAGAACTCGAAAAATTGCAGATTGAGAAAATTAAAAAATCCGACACCACATAAGCTATATTAAATCTGAATTTAGCTTTTCAATCAGCGATTGAACTCAATTTGCCGCGAAGTATATCAGGTTTAGTTAAATTTCAGCAGTTAAGAAACATTACACAGATGGTTGAATTAGTAACGGAAGCGCAAAGGCTGCAAAAAAGCGGAAGTAACACGCGGCAGAGTTTCAACCGACGAACTTTCATCAAAAACAATGGAAAGCAAGCGCGTTAAAGGTTTGTATTTTATCGGCGAAGTTGTTGATGTTACGGGCTGGCTCGGCGGTTATAATTTTCAATGGGCTTGGTCTTCGGTGTTGGCGGCGGGGCAATTTGTTTAAGAATTTATAGATTTTGCCCTATTCACTTTTTATCTAAACGCCAAAACATTCAAACCAAATCTCTTATTTATATCGTTTTCGTCGGCTTCATTGATTTGGCGCAGATTTACCAAACGGCGTTCCGCTTTTTTGATATGAGTTTTGGTGCGTCCCGCCATTAATTTGTGATTGTTTATCTATTTAAAACATCGAAAGCCAACAAACGATTGCCGTCCGCCGAATAAAGCAAACCGACAGTTTCATCGGTTACAAAACGCGCATCGGGTTCGGAAACCAAAATAAACCGCGCATCTTCGCCAGTGTGAACATTTACGCCGACCAAACCTTTTTTGTCAAATGGCTTCGGCAAATCAGTGTAAAAATACATATAATTTCCGCGCAAATCTGCCAGACGTTTTCGGCGCAAAAAGTAATTGGAAAGTTTTTCGACTTGTCGCACGGGGTCAATTCTATCTAATAAACTTTCCTGCACATCAGAGCGCGAAGGCGTTACGCGATTGATTGCGCCGCCGATAATTTTTCCACGAATGTTTGAAGGTGTTGTAATTTGCAAACCGCCCACGCGATTTAAAAGATTTGATGTTCTTGAAGCGATGCCGTAAGAATAAATTTTGTTTGTAACGTAATTTTTCGCCGAATTGCTCGCCAATGTTGTCAAATCGAAAGAAGAAAATTGATTTTTCAAACCCGACCAACGAAGCGCAAGTACGGAACGCGCCAATCCCGCACCGCGCACGAGATTCAAAGCGGAAGTTGCAATGCCGCCGTAACGAAAATATAGTGCAGTTGCCCGCAATGCAATTCCAGCGACAAGGCGGAAAACTCCGCGCGAAGGTGCTTTATGTTTGACGCGCCAAACAACTTGATTTTGGATTTTAGATTTTGGATTTTGGATTTCGGCAAAACCTTGAACTTCCAACCGACTTTTGACTTTTGACTTTGGACTTTGGACTTGAAATGCGGCAATTTCATCGCGTCCGCCGACAACCGCGTCGCCGCGCTCGTTTATCAAAACAAACTGCGCTTTTTCGACATCGTGTTCGCTCTTTTCAATCCGTTTGCCGCTTCTTGCATCAATCGTTATCAAATCGTCTTTGTCGGCAATCAAAATTGTGTTCGCGTTTGAGAAAACAAAATTTGTCAAACCTTTGTCCGCGCCTTTGTAACGCCACAAAGTTTTGCCGTTTTTCGTGTCAATTGCCGAAACGCCAAACGAACCCTTTTCTTTTATCTCGCCGTCTTCAATGCGCGTAAATTGTCCGCCCGTGCGAACATATAGAATATCTCCGACAACCGCCATTTCAGGCGTAACGCCTAAATCGTCGGCTGTCCATTCGACCTCGCCGGTTTTGCGATTGACGGCGCGAATTTTTCCGCGTCCCGACGTAAAAACGTATTTTTCGTCGAAAACCGGATCGGCTTCCGTCAAAGCCAAACCGTCTTCGTTGATTTTAAATTTTTCGCGCTCTTTTTCTTTGCCCGTCCGTGCGTCATAACTCGTTGCGCCTTCGTAAAATAAATAAAGTCTGCCGTCCAAAATCAAAGGCGCACGATAATTATCCAACGTAAAAGGAACTTCGCCCAAATTTTCGCCGAAACGCGACGGCATCATTTCCACGTCCGAATCAAGTTCTTTTTTCCAAAGTTCGTTACCGTCTGACAGCCGCAAAACATGAATCGTCGGCGTTCGTTTGAGTTCTTCGCCGACTTTACCTTTTGCCTTTTTGACCAGAACAACTGCGAGCAAATCCTGTTCAGGCTCAACTGCAAGCTGCAAAACGTCGCCTTTGACTTTATCGCTGCGCCAAATTGACGCGCCCGAAAGTAAATCAACCGCTTCGATGCGCGATTTGCTGCCTTCGTCCAAACTGAGCAAAATCAAATCGGTTGACGGTATCGGCGTAACGGAAGTTTCATTTAAGCCTTTGTGCCGTCTGCGCCAAAGCGTTTCGCCCGTTTGCCCGTCAATTGCGTAAAGCGAATTGTCCGTGCCGGTTAAAACTATGCCAAAATCGGTGGTTTGATAAAACTCAACTTTGCCGTCAAGTCTTGCTTGCCAAACAGATTGTGCTTGGGAATTTGCCGCGAAAAAGCACAAAAGACACAAAAATAAAGCAAAAACTTTCATAAAGTTATTTTAGCTTTTGTTTGGGAAGATTGAAAGGTTTTGGAGAAACGGAATTTGTCCCGACATTTATTTTGCACGGAAATTATTGAATCCGATACGCTTTTTCTTTCCAGATAATTACAACTGTTCCGCCAAGATTTTCGACAATGACGCGCAAATCTGCGTCGAGTTTTTTGTATTCACTTGTGCCACGTGTGATGTTGGTTGTTTTTTGATTATTATAAGCCGCGTCATACCAGACATTATTTCTGCGATTGAAAGTTTTGCCGCCGACGCGGGTTGTTTCACTATTTGCTGCGTCAGATTTTTCCGCTTTCTTCAAAGTCGAACTGAGTGTTTTGGCTTTCGGAAGTTCGGAAGTTTGGCGGGCAGATAGTTTTGTTTCCGATTTTAATGTTTTATCGTCTTCTGCGCTGTTATCATTGACCGCCGCGCTGTCTTGTTTCTTTTCAATTTGAGTGTCGGCAATCGTTCCATCCGCTTGAAAATTGTTTTCTTTGTTCGCTGTCGGAGAATTGTCTTCGCGGCGCGGTTCATTTTTTGGCGCGGCGTTTGGCAAAACACTTGGTTTGCTTACAATTATATTCATATTTGAATTCATTGTTGGCGCTTCTGCCGTCGAATTTGACGAAGAAACGGATGCCGCATTTGTGTTTGAAGCTATATTTGCGTTGTTTGAAAAACCAGTCGGAGTCGGCGCGGCTTCGTTATTTTGGAAAATTCCGTTGTTGCTTTGCAATTTTTCGCTGATTTGTGAAACTTCCGCATTTTGCGATTTATTCATGTTCTGCACAACGACAAAACTAATAATTCCGCTAAACACAAGCACCAACGCGCCGAGCGTGTAAGCCAAATTCGGAAAAGCGAAAAGGTGTTTGTGCCAAGGAATTGTTGAGGAAATTGCGGCAGTTTCCTCAGCGTGAACTGTCTCACTTTTAGTTTCGGGATTGCGCAAAATCAAATTCGATAAGCTTTTTCGACACGAATTGCAATTTGCCAGATGCGCCGTGTAACGCTGTTTCGCCATTCCGGGCAAAGCGTTTTCGGCAAAAGCGGAAATTTCGTCGGCATCAAGATGATTAGAATTTGGAATTCCACTGGCAAACGCAGATTCGCCTTTCGCCGTTTGCCGCAAAAGAGCATCTATTTCTTTGTCGAATTCAAATTCCATTCTTGTTTTGCCATAGAGAACACAGAGCTTTTAGAGAAAAATGTCGACAACGAGCTACGCTAATTAACGTGAATTAAATTTATAAAAATCCGCGAAAATCCGCGTAATTCGTTGTTTCAAAAATCTTTTTCCTCTCTGTGCGTTCATGGCTAAAATTTTCCCAAACTAAAGAACGCTTTGATACAAAAACTCTTGCACGAGCGCGAACACAAGTAAAACCGCAAACAATTTTTCAAAACTGATGCCGAGTTTTGATGCAGTTTCCGATAAATTGCGTTTTACTTCTTCTTCGTTCCAGCCGTGTTTGGAGCGCAAAATTTTCTCGACCGACTTTCTGATTTCGGTTTGAACACGAACAAGTTTGCGGCTTGCCGTCGCTTCGTGAAAACCCAGAGTACTTCCAATTTCTTTTAATTTCAAATCATCGAAATAATAGAGTTTCAAAATTAGTTTATCTTCGGCTTCGAGTTCGTCAATCGCCTGTTTCAAAGCGTTTGACACATCTTTTTGGGCTTCGGTTTGGCTGAAAAGTTCCTCAGGATTTTCGCTTTTGGAAACCACTAAATCATTTCCCGTTTTCTCCGAAGAATCTTGCGCTAAATTTTCAAATTCGCGGTCTTCTTCAATTTGCACGAGTCGTTTCATCTTGCGAAATTGGTCAATTGCAAGTTGATTTGTAACAGCGCGAAGCCAGCCGCCGAGCGAACCGCGACCCGAATAATACGAAAGTTTTGTCTTTAACTTACCGCCTTTGTCGTGCTTTAAACCGTAAAGTTCCGCCCAAATCGAACTTGCCAGGTCTTCTGCATCTTCTACGTTTTTGGAAATCGAACGCGCCGCCGATTTTACCGTTGCGTCAAAATTTTTGACCAAATTGTTCCACGCTTTTTCATCGCCTTTTTCACAAGCGATTATCAAACAAAAATCGTCTGCTCTGATGGAATCAATAAACTCTTTTATTTCCGCGCTCGAAGCGTTTTCGTTATCTTTAAAAAGATATTTTTCCAACGCCGCCACGACACGCGCCGACAAATCGTCAATCTGAAGCCCACGCGAATTTTCGGCGCGGGAAAGCAGGTGTGCGACGGATTCTTCGATTACGTTTTTATATTTTTCAGCTGCGGAAATCATTCCAAAGATGAAAGAAGTTTAACACTTTTTTTCCTGCAAATAAACATATCGTAAATGTGATATAGAGCGTGAAATTCTAATTACCAGTCGAAACTAAACGGCTGAACCAGAGTTGTTTCTCTTGGAGCAGAACTCGGGTTTGTCGAAAAACAGAGAAAACCATTTCAAATGTAACAGGCAAAGCAAATGAAAAAAAACTAATCTGAATTAAATTATATTTCGTATCGAATTTGATAGAATGAATTTTTTGAGATTATCTAATAAGGATTTGAAAATGACAGAGAACAAGCAAGGGATCATTTTACGACAATCGGGAGCGGTTTCCGAAAACGGCGACAATTTAAATGGGAATGGCAATCACGCTTTGATTGAAACCAAGTTATTGCCGATTGCCAAAAAAGTTTTCAATCAAGAGTTAATCGCCGAAGAAAAATCTTTAATTGAGCAGGAAGAGTCGGTTGAGAAAAATTATCGCGGAATCAGCGGTTATTTGCGGCTTTTTCACATTTCCCGCTTTGTCGGGATGCTTTCGCTCTATCTTTATCTCGACCAATACGAAGTGCATCACGCGCAGCACGAAAAACAAGCCGAAGCACGTTTGGAAATTGCCCGAAAATTAACTTGGCTGGCAGTTTTGGGCGAAAAATTCCACAAAATCAATCTCTGGTTTTTTCATCAATTTATTTTGCTGCTTCGATGGTTTTTTATCGGCAGCGAGGAAAACAAGGAAATCAATCAGGAAAAACAAGCCGTTTGGCTGAAAGAGAATTTAATAAATTTAGGTCCGACGTTTATCAAAATCGGACAATCGATGGGAACTCGCGCCGACCTTTTGCCCTTGCCATTTGTCAAAGCGTTGGGCGAACTGCAAGACCAAGTTCCGCCTTTTCCAAATTCCATTGCGTATGCGCGAATCGAAAAAGAATTAGGCAGAAAGATAAATGAAGTTTACGAAGAATTTGATTTAGAACCGATTGCCGCCGCATCTCTCGGACAAGTTTATCGCGCCAAGTTATTTACGGGCGAAGAAGTTGCCGTTAAAGTTCAGCGACCGAATCTCGCCGGAATTATCAAAGGCGACATTAAAATTTTGCGAAAGGTTACAAAGTTCGCTGAACGCTTTCCGTCTTTGAATGAAAACGCGGATTGGTCGGGAATGCTGCGCGAATTTGACGTAACGATCCATGAAGAAATGGATTATGCGGCAGAAGGGCGCAACGCCGAGCGTTTTCAGGAAAACTTCAAAAGCTGGACAAATGTTCACGTTCCGCATATTTATTGGAATGCGACAACCGACAAAGTTTTGACGATGGAATTTATTCACGGCACGAAAGTTACGGCTGTGGAGGAACTTCCGTTGCGGAACATTTCACCCGAAAAGGTCAATCGTCTTTTAATCAGAACTTATTTAAAACAACTATTGGAAGACGGATTTTTTCACGCCGACCCGCATCCGGGCAATCTGCTTGTAATGCCCGACGGCAGGTTAGCGTTTTTCGATTTCGGAATGGTCGGCAGAATTACGCCCGAACTGCAGTCAAAAATGATTGACGCATTTTTCCACGTTGTCGCAAAAGACGCGGCGGGAATCGCGCAGGATTTGATTGATTTAGACTTTATGAAACCGGGTTCAAATCCCGACGTTGTGCGTCCGGTGGTTGAGAAAATGTTTCAGTTTCATTTGAATTTGAAACTTAAAGACGTGAATTTCAAAGAGTTGACTTACGATTTGGCGGACGTGATGTATGATTATCCATTTCGTCTGCCGTCGAATTTTACATATATTATGCGTGCGCTAATGACACTCGAAGGCATCGGAATTATCACCGACCCGGAATTTAATTTCTTTGAAACGGCGAAACCTTATGCCAAGGAATTTATGCTCAAACGCGAAGGCAAGGATTTGCGTAAAATGCTGATCGATAAACTTTTGGGGCGCGACAAAGACGGCGCAATTGATTGGGACAGAACTTGGAAACTGGCGAAAATGGCGGTAAAGACGGTTTTTAATACCGGAAGTAAATAATCCTTAATCTTCAAGTAATCTGTCAGGCAAAGTTTGCGGAGTTAAACCGTCCAGATTCAAGCGCGTCATTCCGCCCGCATCAGAAAACGCCACCATTGTTGCGCGTTTGTGATTTCTGATAAAAAAGAAAACAAACCCGACAATAATTCCCGCAATAACCGAAAGTCCGAGTCCGCCGACGATTGCTAAAGTCGTTGACGTAAAAAGGTCGGCGGCAGCTTTGACAAAGGCGCGTTCTGCGCGTTTGAAGGCAAATGGGTCAGTGCCTAACCATTGAATATCTTTTTCGTATTTCACTTGGTCGAGCAAAACATTTGCCGCCGCTTCATCCGTTCCGTCAAAGACAAATGTGTTGTAATTTCCGACACGGCGATAAAAAATCGGCGGATTTTGTCCGATTTCCGTTAGTCTTTGCTTAATTTTATTATCTGCGTCAACCGATGCCTGTGGTGTTGTATATTCGATAATCAGAAGTTTTCCCGGCGGATAAGGTGCGGTAACTGCTTCCGTTCCGCCTGTAAAATCAATTAAATCAAAAACAGGGCGTTCGCCGAGTGATTTACGCAAATCGGCAGGATTAAGAATATAGGCTGCACTATTTCGCGCGTTTTCCCAATCGGGCAGATGCTTTGCCAAAACGGGAACACCGTCATTTTCAGAAAATTCCTGACTTCTTGGCTTGGGCGAGGCTGTGTGTTGGGCAAAAATACCGCACGTCGCCAACAAAACCAAACTTACTAAAATTAGAAATCTGACAAACAAAGCCTTTTTCATCTTTGCAACCTCGCTACTTGGGAATTTTCCCGAATGAATTTGGAATAATGATAATAGCATTATTTGAAAAACAATCAGTAATCAGTAATGATTTGATACGTTTAACAAAGTCGTGTATGAGATGCGTCAAATACTACACGCTTTGGGCTGAATCCAAACTTGGATGACTAACGTATAAAATAGTATGCCTAAGAAAATGAAACAAAAGGGCTTGTTTGGCGTGAATTATCTGATAAGAGAGAATAAAAAAAATTTGTGGCACACTAATTGATAGAAATAATACAAGGGGGATTAAGAAAATGACAACAACAACTGAAACTTTAGAATATCCAATTTTACAGGAAACATCAGAGGTAAAAAAGGAAAAGAGAGGGTTTATCGAACCTAAAGAAACCATTAATATAAGTTCAGCCAAAGATTTTGAATTGACACAGCTTGCCGCGAAGGGAAATATGACGGCGTTTGAGGAAGTTTACAATCGTCATCATCGAAGAGTTTATTCAATTTGTTTGCGAATGCTGCAAAACACTACCGAAGCCGAAGATTTAACGCAGGACGTTTTTATTCAACTCCATCGCAAAATTGGTAGTTTTCGCGGTGATTCCGCCTTCACAACTTGGCTTCATCGTTTAACGGTTAATCAGGTTTTGATGCACTTCCGCAAACGCAACGTGAAGTTTGAAAAAACAACTGAAGAAGGCGAAACCCCGGTGCAAGTCGTCAGCGGAACACAAAATCCGCGCAAAATGCCAGTGGTTGATAAAATTGCCATTGAAAACGCAATTGAAAAACTTCCGAATGGTTATCGCAATGTTTTCGTTCTGCACGATGTCGAAGGTTACGAACACGAAGAAGTCGCGCGAATTTTGGGTTGTTCGGTTGGAACATCAAAATCGCAACTGCATAAAGCGCGGCTGAAATTGCGGAAACTTCTGCAAAAAAAAGCACCGCCAAGATTATTTGGAATTTAAGAATTTATAATAAATCGTAAAACTTAAAACGGCTTTTCCGCAAATGAGAGCCGTTTTAAGTTTTTTAAAATTATTCAATTGCATAAAAATTGGTTAATAGAAAAATTTCCGCCACAATTTTATAAAACCCTTCGATTAGGTTTTGCAACGAAGCCTTTTAATTATAAACTTTTTTCAACACTAATTTATTTTGTCAAGGACTAATAATATGAGAAATTTTGTTTTGGTTATTTTATTGGTTTTAACTTGCAGTTTCGCAACTTTTGGTCAAAAAGCGAAAACAAATACGGCATCTGCTGCTAAAGCTGCCGACGAAAAAGCTGTGCGAAATGCGTTTGACGATTTGATTCGAGCCATCGAAAACGCAAGCGTTGACGGTGCAACACAGGCTTATTGGAATTCGCCGGAACTTTTGTTTTTCAATCATAATGGGACGGTTACGCGCGGTTGGGAGCAAAACCGCAAAAATCGGGAAGCAACTTACCCGCGAATCAAAAACGTCAAGCTCGAAAAAAGCGACGTGCGCGTGATGATGCTCGGAAAAGATGCCGCGCTCGTAACTTTTCTATGGAAACAAACACGAGATTATGACGACTCCTCTGAGTCCGCATCAGGACGCACGACTTTAGTTTATAAGAAGATAGGCAAGGATTGGAAAGTAGTTCACCTGCATTCGTCGCCCGATAATGCGCCCGTCAACCGACCTGTTTTTCCATCGGAAAGAGAGCCGGTCAGCGATAATTAGAATTTATCCCGGAAATAGATTCCGGGCGTTTTGAGTTCCAATTTAGTCGGCTTTTTCCTATACAAATCAGCCAACTAAAGTTGGAACTCAAAACTTACTTTGTATGTTTGAAACAGCTTTTAGTTTTTCGAGAAAATATACGAATTTCACGAATTAGAAGTTATAATTATTCGTGAAATTCGTATAATTCGCGGCTAAATTTTTTCAAAGATAACTTGAGCAATCGCGTGTTCGGTTGTATGCGACATCGAGAGATGAACGACATTTGCGCCGAAATTTTCTAGAATTTTTATGGCTTCGCCGTGAAATTCTAATGAGGGAACGCCGTTTTCGCCGGAAACAATTTCAATATCGTGCCAGGTAATTTTTCCACGCCAACCTGTTTTTAGAGCCTTCAGACACGCTTCTTTGGCGGCAAAACGCGCCGCGTAAGATTGCGCCGAAGCCATTCCTTTTTTCTCGCAGTAAGCGCGTTCTGCTTTCGTGAAAACACGCTCGACGAAACGCGGCGTTCTGGCAAGAGTTTCGCGGATGCGATAAACTTCTATAATGTCTATTC